>NZ_CP095074.1:3257500-3447500 GCF_022919835.1 Halobacillus shinanisalinarum
TGAAAAGCTTGCACCAAAAGCGAAGATGGACGATGGTTTATTTGATTTAATGATCATTGAGAAGATGAACATCGCTGAATTTGTAAGGCTAGCTACACTTGCCATACAAGGAACACATTTAAACCACCCTAAATTCATTCACACAACCGCAAGCCGAGTGAAAGTGAAGACAGAGGAGAAGATGCAGCTTAACATTGATGGAGAATTTGGCGGACTTCTCCCAGGTGAATTCGTCAATCTCTATAAACACATCGACTTTTTTGTACCAGAAGATAAATTCTCAGATGAGCGCATTATTCATGAAAAGCGGTCATCAGTTGAATAATCTAAAAAGCCATTTCTGCATTTGTATAAATGTGGGGGTGGCTTTTTAACGTCTCTCTGAGAGGAGGGGATAGTTTTCTGGCTTTATGGGTTGAGGATTCTGAAATAACGTTCTATGATTCCGAAATAAGTTGAGGTGATTCTGAAATAATGTGAAGGATTCTTAAATAAATAGCTTGGATTCTCAAATATCAGGTTTTAGCTTATATTTTCGGTCTTTCGTGCGTCCGGAAAAGCTTTGACTATTTTCTAATAAAATCCTTCTCGCTGTGTATTCCGTTTTGATTTCCGCGAACTCCCGGAATTCCACATTAGAGATCTCATTTCCCACAAGAAGTTGAAAATCGCGCAACGCCGCTAAGTGAGCATTCTTCGATTTAAACCCACACCACCCGCAAACCCGGTGGTCTCGCCTACGCTCCATAGGGAACCTTTTGCATTTTTGACATTGAACACCTTTTACTAAATCCTCTATTGTTAAATTAAACTTTTCAAGAATACGGCCGCGATAAGGCGTGTTTTCTTTTTCAAAGCGACTCGCTGCCGTCTTTATTTGGGGGAAATCCCAATACTCCCTGTTAAATATAGATGTTAGACTTGTCACGGATGAGAGAATTTGTTTCGGACGGATGATACGCTTTCTTCGTCCTTCTGGGTCAGGTCCATATGTCTTGATGACTGTCTTGGGATTGGTAACCACCACAAATGAGTGAGTCGGAATCTCAGGGAAATTGAATTGGTCTAGCCACATTTTAAGTTGATAACTTTGGTGTTCTACTTGTAAAAAAGGATCTGGAAATGTTTCTTTTTTGCCCTCAAAAATACGGAAAAGTTGGTGGTGTTCGAAGTCGAAAATAAGTTTTCCCCGAAAATTTTTTACTTCAATAATGAGAAGGAAGAAAGGAGTGAGGACGAGGCAGTCAATTTGAAAGTGTTGGATACCGTCGAAGAGGCGGATGTCCTGGATAACATGGTATTCTTCTGAGTGAAGGTATTGAAGGAAATGGTCGGTGGTAGTTTCTCCAAAGTGGCCGGCCGACCTTATGGCATACTGTTCTTGGACGTCGCTGCGTTTCGAGTGAACAAGGGGCAGGCGCCCAAGTAATGATGCCAGTTGCTTGTGTTGTGTGGTCTCCATTCTTTTTTCCAAAATATATCACGCTCCAATCCTTAATAGTATTCGTTATGTTATAAGAATTTCCTCTATTTTAGCGCCTGAAAACTCCTGTGACCTCAAGGGACACAGGAGTATGATAGTCAATCATATTCCGTTTGAACTTCTTATGGTGGTTCTTTACCAAGAAGGTAATACGACACTTATGAAGGTAGCGCTAGAATAAACATTCCCCCTTTCTGTAGAAATATAAATCCCCGATACAAAACATTTAGATAAAGGAAAACTAGTCGCTTATGATTTTATCCCTTGATATGGTAAACTTTAAACAGCAATGATGAGAAAAGGACGGATCAAACCATGGCCAAACCAAAGCCACCCGTACAGAAAAATGAAACCATTAAACTTACGTTCGAGGACCTCACCCACGAAGGCAGTGGGGTTGGAAAAGTCGACAGCTATCCCCTGTTCGTCCCCTACGGCCTTCCCGGAGAAACCGCTCAAGTCAAAGTGATAAAAGTGAAGAAAAATTTCGGCTTCGGCAAATTGCTAGAGGTCGACAAAACAAGTGAAGATCGAGTGGAGCCCCCTTGTGACGTCTTCTACCAATGCGGCGGCTGTCAGTTGCAGCACATGAGCTACAGCATGCAGCTTGACATGAAACGCAATCAAGTGAAAAACGCTATGAAGAAAATTGGACATCTTGAGCACGTCCCCGTTCACGAAACAATCGGAATGGACGACCCATGGCGCTATCGTAATAAAATACAAATTCCAGTTGGACAGAAGGAAGACGGCCAACTGATGACAGGCTTTTACCAAAAGCGCAGCCATAACATTATCGACATGGACACCTGTGTCATCCAGGATGAAATGAATGACCGCATGGTGGAATCCGTACGACGTATTGCCAGCCGCCTGGGAATTGATGCGTATGACGAAGAATCCCATCGGGGTGTGTTGCGTCACATTATGGTACGCACGGGACAAACGACGAAGGATATCATGATCATCCTCGTAACCCGTACGAAAAAGCTGCCCCATAAAGATGAACTGATCGATCAATTACGTGAAACTTTTCCAAACGTGAAGTCGGTTGTTCATAATGTGAACCCCAATAAGACAAATATCATTTTGGGAAAAGAAACGACCGTTCTATGGGGCGATGAATACATTTACGACACGATTGGTGACGTGAAATTCATGATCTCGCCAAAATCCTTTTACCAAGTCAACCCGACACAAACGAAGAAGCTCTATGATCAAGCATTACAGTATGCTGACTTGCGCGGCGGGGAAACTGTGATCGACGCCTACTGTGGTATCGGCACCATCTCTCTGTTCTTAGCACAAAAGGCGAAGAAAGTTTATGGGGTTGAAATTGTTCCTGAAGCGGTCACTGACGCTAAGAAAAATGCCCGTTTGAATAAGATGGATAACGCTGAATTTTATGTAGGACAAGCCGAAGAAATCATGCCGTGGTGGCGTAACCAAGGATTACGTCCAGACGTGATTGTTGTTGATCCGCCAAGGAAAGGCTGTGATGAGGAGTTGTTGAAAGCCATGCTGGATATGGAGCCGGAGCGGATTGTCTATGTGTCCTGTAATCCATCGACGCTTGCGCGTGATTTGCGTGTGCTTGAGGATGGGGGTTACGAGACGAAAGAGGTTCAGCCTGTTGATATGTTTCCTCAGACGGAACATGTTGAGTGCGTTACCTATTTAACCCCTAAATTATAGGTTTTTATAAAAGAAAAACACGTGAGTGATCACATTTTGACCACTTACGTGTTTTTTCTGTAGATTCAAATTAAAGTCGTACCGTTTAAAACAAAGTTTTACCGTTAGATATGGATTATTGATATTTGAGGATTTTTCTTATTAAGCAATCGGGCCAGATCGTATTGTTGTACAAATAACGAGTTAATAAAGGTTAGATTCCAATCATTTGGGGTCTAACCTAATTTAATCTTTATTTTGTATAACTTTACTTTACTTTTATACAACGATAGTTTACTATGTAAGTATAGTTAAAGAGGAAGGTGTTGAGCTTGAAAGATAAATTTGAGGATTATATTGAAAATAAAGTGTATGAACACAGGGTTTTAAAAAGAATGACACAAAAAGATTTAGCGGACGCTGTCGGTGTATCTAAGCAAACTATATTTGTTATGGAGAAGAATAATTACTCACCTTCTCTTGTTTTAGCTTTTCGAATAGCTGATTTCTTTGACGTAGATGTTAACGATATTTTTACTTATGTGAAAGGAAGTGATCAAAATGAATAATGAGTCTATCTCAGGAAAAATAACACATACACTCTTTGATCCTTTGAGAACCTGGGTGGAAGCGTCAACTGGTAATTGGAATATGCTTATTGTTAGTGGTTTTGTACTGCTTATAGTCGGATTGATTCTGTTCTTTGTATATTTCGTAAAAATGGGTAAAACTGACGAAAGAACAAATAAAATACAATTAAATAGTACCCTCATTATGTTAGTTGTAATAGTTTTGTGTGACGTTATTTTCCCGAAAGACTATATGTGGCAAATTTTCTTCTTATTTAAATATGCTTTTGCATTCATTGCTTCAGGAATATATCTAGCTGTTCGATATAAAAAGGATTTTTCTTAACTAAAGAACTGGCTAAACATGAAAGTTTGATAGTTCCGCAAAACGGGCGCAAATCTTGAATAAGACTTGTGCTCCTTCTTTGTGGAAAGGGCCATTTTGTGGAATAAGAAAGGGTCTATATTCTACATTGATAAGGATCTTCGAAAGTCCCCTTATTCCACCTTTTCTGATTATCAAGACCTAAATTGTAAAAAGTCATAAAAAATAAAGGGCGGTATATATTAGTCATGACTAATTATATACCGCCCTTTTGTGATGTCTTGTTCCTCGGGTTTTACAGATTTGATTTTATGATAAAATAGGATTCTATTAAACTAATAATTAAAAGGAATTGAGCTATCATGATCAAACGTATAAAATTGCCTGCGTGGTTTGTTATTGTTTTGTTGCTTGCTGGAATTACTTTTGGAATAAATCAAGTGGTTGCCAAAGTTTTGGAGGAATCGTCTGAATCAAATGTACCGAAAGAGAAAGTTGTTAGTTCGAGTGTTTATCCCGGTTTGAACATAAAAACGAAGACGAAAGAAACGGACCTCTATACATTATCAGTCAGTCAGCCATATACAGAATTTAATAAAGTTAATAAACCTATTGATGAATGGGTAGATAAACAGAAAAAAGAATTTACATTAGGCATAAAAAAATCGCAAAATATGCTTGAGAAGAATGGTATTCGTGCGCACTTAAATATACAAGCAGAAACGGAAAAACTAGCCGATAAAATCTATACGCTCGAATTACAGGCATATCAGATAACAGGCGGAGCAAACGGAATGACAAAAATGAAGTCATTTGTCATTGATCTGAATCAAAAGAAACTGTTACATCTTGATGATGTTTTTCAGTTGGATGAAAAGGCGATAAAGGACATCCAAAACCTTATTACGGCAGAGTTACACAGCAATCAAAAAATCAGCAGCTATATCTCTGATGACTTGGTAAAGAAAGCCTTAAACACCCCTGAAAAATGGAAGTGGTCTGTCAGCCCTAAGAACGTGACATTTTATTTTGATGAATATGAAATAGCAGCAGGTGCGGCGGGTGCGATAAAAGTGGAAATTCCAATGAAGAAAGTCAAACCGTATCTGAATGAAAAATTTGCCAAAAAAATAGATGTGAAGATCCCTGAAAAAGAAAACAGCAAGGAAGAAGAAGAGCATTCAGAGGACAAGGTGAAACTTGACACGGATGGAAAATATGTCGCGTTGACCTTTGATGATGGTCCTCATCCGGAAGTGACGCCGCGAATTCTGGATACACTAAAAAAGCATGATGCCAAAGCAACATTTTTCATGCTTGGAAGTCAGGTGGAATATTACCCATCCCTTGCCAATAAGGTGGAGGAGGCAGGCCATGAAATTGGAAACCATACGATGAATCATCAGGACTTAACCCTTCTGCAGCCAAGTAAAATTAGGGAAGAGGTCCAGAAATCCAATCGTATTATTGAGAATGCAACCGGCCAAACTTCAACATTATTACGTCCGCCGTATGGTGCATCAAACGGTAATGTAAAACAGGTTGCAAAACATATGGAAACACCAATGGCGATGTGGTCTGTTGATTCGCTTGACTGGAAAAGTCGTAATGCAACAGCGGTAAATGAGGAAGTGATGTCGAATGTTGCACCTGGATCGATTGTGTTACTACATGATATTCATCCTTCAACCGCTGATGCATTGCCGCAACTATTGACCTCCCTGGAGAAGCAGGGCTATCAGATGGTCACTGTTTCACAGCTTCTTGAATTAAGGGAGAAAAAAGGCGTTGGTCCATATTACGGTAAAATAGGTTAGGAAGGAGCGCTAAGCAGTAATAGGGGCAAAGTACTGTTTCATGCTTAGTTCTGTAATGTTTATAATCTGTATGGGAGTTGTCTTTCTCAAACCGCAACTTAGGGAATTTGACAAAAGATGACACTTAACGAGTCGGATGCAAAAAGTCTTTTAATGCTTACAGCTACAAATATTTATAGAGTAAATAGTGGAAATGGAAGTTTTACAAGTGATAACTGTGTAGATGAATTGATAAGGTTATATAATAGCATCCCTGAACCTAAAAAGTGAAAAATTCAAACTGAAGTTCTTCAGCTATCGGGCGCCTTTCCGGAATAAAAGGCTTCTTCACTTAATAGGATAGGTCAGTATAGAAAGTCCCTCAGAGTTGGATAACTTCCTTAAACTTTGAGGACTTTCCCCGTTTATGTGATTATCTTTTTGAAGAAGGGTCTTTATTCAATGCCAATAATAAAGTCATCCCAATAATACAAGCTGTACCAACCCATTGAAAAAATCCAAAAGGCTCGTTTAACCAAATGACCGTTGTTAACACAGCTGACAGGGGCTCTAAGCTACCTAACAGGCTTGTTTCTTTAGGTGAAAGACTTTGTAAGCTTTCAATATAGAACCAAAATGCAATCATCGTACCGAAAATGATTATAAAAACGAGGTAAAAATAGATTTCCGCAGTTAAGCTTGTAAAGTCCATTCGCCAAGGTGAATGGATAAAACTTAATGCAAAACCGCCAATAACCATAGCCCAGCCAACGATAACAAGGGAATCGTATTGCGCAAGGAGAGGAACGGCATATAACGTGTAAAAGGCTAACGCAGCGCCAGATAAAACACCCCAAACGATGGCAAGTATAGGCACAGATAGTTGTGATATGGATCCATTTGTTAATAAGAAAAAGCAACCAACTAAAGCAAGCGAAACCGTCAACAAATCTTGGCGTGTTAAAACCGTTTGTTTGCGTACAAGTAAATAAATAATAATCATTACAGGGGCTAGATATTGTAATAGCGTTGCAACAGCAGCATTACTATGATTAATCGATGCCATATATGTGTATTGAACCCCAAGCATGCCGAGTAATCCGAAAATAATCAGCTGTACAGCTGTCTTTTTATTTTTCCAAACACCAAGGATCTGAGAATGGTCCTTTCTAAAACCCTGGACAGCTAAAAGCAAAAAACCAGC
The DNA here is from genome assembly GCF_022919835.1 of Halobacillus shinanisalinarum. Lineage (NCBI taxonomy): Bacteria > Bacillati > Bacillota > Bacilli > Caryophanales > Bacillaceae > Halobacillus > Halobacillus shinanisalinarum. The sequence continues at coordinate 3,264,552 of NZ_CP095074.1, forward strand.
TATGAGCAGGCGAATGGTGACGAGCCAATTGACATCTATGGCATATTGTTGAAAGAGTTTTTGTGAAACCGTACCACCGACACCCCAAAAGATGGCTCCTGTTATAACAAGCAATAACCCTGTGTTTTTAGTAGGCCTATCCATCATTGATTTTTCACCTCAAAATATAATGATAATGTTATAATAAATAAAAATTTGCTTCAAAAATATATGGTTCGAATAAAAAAATATAAATATATTGAGGTGATGACTTGCAAATAAAAAACATCGAGGTGGATCAAAGCTTAAAAGAACTCACCAACCATCGTACAGTCGCTTTACCGATTGCCTGTTATGAAACAACGATTCGTCAATATATACAAGGTTATATACCCCTTCACTGGCATGATGAAATACAATTTGTTTTGGTTGTAAAAGGGGAAGCAACCTTTCAAATAAATGAAGAAAAAATAGTGGTTCGAGAAGGAGACGGAGTGTTTATAAATAGTGGCTGCCTGCATATGGCAGAAGAAAAGAATCAGTCGGGCTGTGTCTATATTTGTTTAAATTCTTCTCCTCATTTCGTTTTAGCACAAGAACTCTACATAGCCTATGTGTACCCCTATATTCAAGCAACTAATTTACCTTACTTATACGTCGATGCAAATGATACTTGGGGGAAAAATATTTTAGAGGCTATGATGAAAATCAAGCAATGGATTCAACAGAAACCACCCTACTATGAAATCGACATCGCCGCACAAATCACACTCATTTGGCAAAACCTCATTATTAATGGTTTTCCGTTAGAATACGATCAAACAGAGGCGTTAAAGCATTATCGGATGAAGCAAATGTTAAATTGGATACACTTCCATTATGGCGAGAAAATTATGCTAGATGATATTGCGAGTGCTGGGCAATTGAGCCGTTCCGAATGTTGTCGATATTTCAAACGAATATTAAAAACAACACCATTACGTTATGTAACTGATTATCGAATTCAAAAAAGCTTAGTCCTACTTAAAAACGTAGATGCCAATGTTACGGAAATTGCCTATCAAGTAGGTTTTAATAGTACAAGCTATTTCATTGATAAATTCCGTAGGGCTATGAATATGACTCCATTGGCATATAAAAAATATAAAATGGATATACGTCAAACAAATTATTTAATAAGAGGTATTTCACAATAGGAGCGCGCGTGTCGAACAAGGCGTCCTTTTGAATTGGGCCATATTGTGGAGTACTCTTATATTTCGTAGTAGACTCTCACTGCGCAGCAAAGTTCTTCTTTTTTAGAGGGCTCTGTGAAAAATAATACGTAAACTAACCGACCAAGAGTAGTTAAAAAAGACAGGATATTAAAACATTAACAATAACAACAGAATGATTAAAGTGGTAGTTGCCCATAACAAATATTTATTTAATTTTCCGTCATGATAGTTACTTAACTTATAGCCTGAATATACAAATAGGTTAGCCATTTTGCGATAAATATCAAAATATAGGTACCTCTCAAAGTCCTTCACTAAATATTTCTTAAATAAAATAAAGATAGGAATGGACCAAAGAAAGGGTTGAACGCCACTTACCATATGTTTTGTATCGAAATAATGAATATCTAAATCAATATTCGTTACGTTTTCTAACATAAAGGGATGAATACCAATCACTATCATCATAACCGTTAAAAATCCCAAACCTACCTGCATGCTGACGGTTGGTTTTTTATCTAAGTGAACGTTGCTATTTTTGAAAAATCCATAATAGATAAATTTTAAAAATATCAGGGAAGTCCCAAAACTCATCACGTTCAAACCCCAGGTTAATAATGGTTCATGTATTGCCTCTTTAATAATGGTTTTACTCATATATCCATTAAAAAAAGGAACTCCAGCTATCCCCATAAAAGCTACCCATGTTGCGATTGAAGTGACTGGAAGTTTTCTGCCCATGACTCCTAAATTTTCAAGATGATCCTTCCCTGTTGTATAAATAACCACTCCCACTGCCATAAATAATACAGTTTTATATAAAATGTGATTAACAAGGTGAAAAATACCCCCTGTTATTCCCTCTGCAGTACCAATACTAATACCCATAATCATATAACCAACCTGGATGATGATGGAATAGCTTAATAATTTACGAACCTGGTTTTGCCCTAAGGCCATTACCATTCCAAACAAAGCCGAAATAAGACCAGCATATGCCAAAATATTGATCCCAGACAGCAGGACGCTCATTACATATACTCCCACTTTTGTGGTATAGATGGACAAAACGACTGCCACATAAAAAGGAGCTTTGCTGTAAACCAATGGCATCCAAGTATGGAAACCGACAAACGCCAGCTTAACGGCTATTGCAATGATAAAAAAAGGGATTCCAGCCTCTATCGCATTCAAAGATAAACTACCTGTAGCCGAATACTGTAAAAATATCCCCCATAATAAACATAAACTTCCTGCCACGTGCATGAGAAAATAATAATACCCCGTTTTTTTAGTTACATCACTTGCCATGATAATAAGAAAAGATGAACTGATGGTCATTAACTCCCAGAAAACATATAGAGTAAACAGATCGCCGGAAAAAACCACGGTCAACGCACTACCAATAAACATAAATATTAACCTTAAACTACTTAAGGAACATATATGAATTGAATAAGTTACAGCAGCAAAGCCACCGACAGCAAAAATTAATCCTGTTAATTTACTGATAGGATCTACTCTAAAAAGAATTAAAGTATAATCGAGAAAGTCCAGTTGTAAACGATCACCAGGTATTAAATAAAAAGTAACGATAAGGGCTCCTGCAGTAATTAGGAAAGATATTAAGTATCTGATTTTATCATTAAAGGGCAAAAATAATAGTAAAGCACCTGTGATATATAAGAAACCTGGAGTAATCATCTTCAACCTCCTAGTAATATTCTTATGTATTCCCCATTATCCAGCAAAAATTTTGGGATTTTATTAATGAGACTTAAAGGTAAGGAAGGTACTATACCAAATACAATACATAAAATGCCCAGAAATATAGGCGGTAATCGTAAAGATAAACCCGGTTCTTCTATTAATTGTTCTTCTTCGTTTTTTGTATATAAGCTAACGATTACTTTTAAATAATACGTTAAAGATAAAAACGTTCCCACCAGAATAAAAAAGGCAGCATAAACAAAACCAGATTCTAGAGCTGCTTCAACAATAATCCATTTACTTACAAATCCATTGAAGGGAGGAAGGCCCACTATTGCAAGGGAAGCAACCACAAAAATAAATGAAAGTAGGGGGAATTTATAACCCAGCCCTTTAATATCTTCTATATCAACAGCGCTTAAACTAGAATTAAAAATGGCTACAACTAAAAATAAAGTCCCTTTCATTATGGCATGATTTAGAATGTGGAAATTCCCACCGATTAATCCGCCTTCACTGCCCACAAATAATCCGATCGTGATATACGCTATCTGGGCAATACTGGAATACGCAAGAAGCCGGATTAAATTTGATTGCTGATAGGCTAAAAAATGAGCCATAATAAAAGTCATGACTCCCCAGAGGACACCGATATGTAACATTCCACTTTCATCCAGAAAATCAATTCCAAACATAATATATAGTACTTTGATTAATGCATATACAGCAGATTTCATTACCAATCCCGAAGATAAGACATTATAAGGGATAGGGGAATCTTCATAAGCATCTGGTATCCAGGCATGGAAAGGAATTAACCCGATCTTAATTACATAGCCAAAAACAAAGAAGGCCATAAGTGTACTTTTGATTTTAAAAGGTATGTCATTTAATTCTAGCGAAATTTCTGCCATATTTAGAGTCCCAGTTAAATAATAAGTTAAGATTGTAGCGAGCAAAATAAAAAAGCTCCCTAATGTAGACATGATCAAATACTTAAAAGTACCTTCTATTCCTTTATCCGTATTTTTCAGCGCCGTCAAAGCGATAGAACTCAGAGAACTGACTTCCAAAAATACATAAAGATTGAATAAATCAGCAGTAAGAATCATTCCTCCAATACCGGCTGTCATTAAATAGGTAAGAATAAAATATTTATGTTTATGAATTTTGATATATTTCAGGGAAAAAATAATAACAGGTAAGAATAATATAGCGATGATTAACAAAAACATCGCGGAAAAAGGATCCACCACTAAATTTATTCCAAAGAGTCCCCAACCACCAACACTATAAACCTTGGGGGGGAACTATTATTAATCACTAAAATTAATATATAAAGATAAATGATCGCACTACCGGTTACTAGAGGAAAAAGAGTCTTCTTAAAATATAACTTAGAAATTCCAAGAAAAAATGCGGTTAATAAAGGTAAAATGATAACCCAGACAGCCTCTTCCATTATTAACCTCCCGAAAATAAAATTATCCTCTCAATTTTCGAACCTCATCTATGTTTAAAGTTCCATATCTTTTATATATCTTCATCACCAACGCTAGCATTACAGCTGTAACACTTCCCCCAATGACAATTGTTGTTAAGGCCAGTGCGTGAGGGATAGGATCAACTACTATTTCATATCCCTTGTCTAAAATAGGAGCAGTTCCACCCGGTTTATAACTCACGAGTATTAATAATAAAATCAAAGAAGATTCTACAATTGTAAATCCAATAACAATTTTCATTAAATTTTTTTTAGTAATGATCGTATACATTCCTAGACAGAACAAAATGATGACTACAACAAATGGTATTTCCACTATTATTTCTCCTTAATCAAACTATTGAATATGATGGCCAGACCAGCTCCTACTTTTATCCCGATCATGACATTTAAGTAAGGTATTAACCTGGCACTAATTAATTCTCCCGCATTTCCTATTCCAAAATTGGCTTGCCCACTAGCGAGAAAATTGCTTCCAGTCAAAACTCCTAGGAATCCCAATAAAATAAAACCTACAGCTCCTATATCTTCTATTAACTTTTTTTTGGAAGGTTTGAATTTATATTCAGAGATTTCAACTCCATAGGCTATGGTCAGCAGAATGGGAATGATAGCCAGAACCACTCCTCCAACAAAACTTCCGCCAGGACTTAAATGACCAAATAATATTAAATACCCTCCTAAAACGGCTAAAAATGGGATCATCCATTTAATCGTTTGATCAACAATAATTGTAAATGTATTACTGAGTATGGCTGCTTTTCTTATGGGAACCAGAAAAGATAAAATAGCAGCAGCAGTTAAAATCACAGTTACTTCACCCAAAGTATCAAAACCTCGGTAATCATATAGGACTGAAGCAACTAAATTTATAGCCCCCGTTTCCTGTACCCCTTCAGAAATATAGTGTTCAGATAAATATCTTTTACGATCGCTATCAAGATTATGCATTTCATAAAATATGGATAATAAGAAAATAGCCAACATTACAACAAGTCCTATTTTATAGAGATTTTTTAATATTTCATTTGTTCTATTCATTTCGTCAATCCTTCGTTTTATTTATCGTAATGACAAAAAACACAGTCGTTAAGCCAGCAGTCATTACCGCTTCAGCCAGAGCGACACCCGGAGCCTGGAGTATGACAAAAATAACTACTAGAATGGCACCGAATATGGGAAGAGTAATGACTGAGTGAGATATATTTTTACTAAATACTATAAAAAATGCGGTAATTATTAAAAAGATCATTAACAGATTAAAGATTATATCTATCACGTCTTGACCTCCAATTACTCATCAATATTCTTTTTTGCATTTGTTTTGGGTATTAAATTAAACTGATAAGAAAGACTGGCTATGACGTGAATGGCTATTGGATTAGTGATTAATAAAAAAATTAAAATGACAATAAGTTTTAAAGAAACAAACCCACTTCCTTCCAGAACTATACATCCCATTAAAACTGAGATACCTCCGGCCATTAGACATTTAGAGCCAGCATGTAACCGGGTATACAAATCAGGAAAACGAATCATTCCCACTGCTGTACTTAACAAAAAATAAATACCTGTTATGAAAAATACATAAGCAACTATTTGTCTTAAAGTATGAATTAAATCAATCACCAGCTCCTCCTTTTTACGCTCTACTTAAATATTTAGCCATAACTAAAACATTTATAAATAATAAAACTCCATAAACTAAAGCCACATCAATAAAAATTTTTCTTTCAAAATAATAACTCAATAAAACTAAGACTAATAAAAACATTACACCTATAGAATTCATGGCAACTATTCGATCAGGTAAACAAGGGCCTTTAACTATCCTGTAAAAAGTTAAAATAGCAGATAAGACAATTGCCAGTATTACATAGAGCACTACTATCACACTCCACTAAAAAACATAAAATAATCAGGTGTTTAAACTGAATTAATCAAATATTTTCGCTATCAAATTCTCATGTTTACTTATTAGTGCTTTCTTTCCTTCTGCTTCATCGTCACTTTGAACATTTATCCAGTGAATAAGATAATTTTTGTTTGAAATATCGAAATCCATCGCCAAGGTACCCTGAGTTAACGTAATAAAATTGGCTAAAATAGCACTACTGTTTGAATTTTCAAGAGAGGTTTTCATTCTAACTATTCGGGGAGAAAATGACGGTTTCACCTCAAATGCTTGTCTGGATACTCTGACTGCAGATAGAAAGACATCATATATAAAAGTAAGGATGACCAAAAATAGGTAATATATTTTAAAAAAAAAAATCTTTCGTTCCAAATTTCACATGTACGAATCTAAACAGACTATCTGCCAACATAAGCGATATAATCGAACAAATAATAGTACCCAACAAAAATATCTGGATATTAACGCGGCCAGCAAAAACAAACCATAATGCCAGAGTTAGAGTAAATGTTAATAATTTTTTCTTCAAATTATGTACCTCCTTTTAATCTTAGTAAATTGGCTACCATAGTTGTAATCAATGGAAAACAAATTTAGTAGTTCTTATTATTACCTTTTGATGAGTTATTATGAAACAATAAAGAAAAAAGTGATTGTTGACAGTACAAGGATACTATGTAGTAAAAAATTCATCTTCAATAATACCAGCTAATAGAAGTTTGGTAATTGCTTTGAGAAAGATTATCTTGAAACCGAGCCTTCATGGTAAGGGCGCATTTCCGGAATAAAGGATTTGCGTCTTTTTTGCATGAAAGGACCAGGTCGTATTGTGGAATAGAAAAGCTGTAAAAAATTAATTTGGAAGGGATTAAGGGTGTTTTTGACCATTCCTATTTGCTATCCAAATAAGCCACCGTTTTTTGTAAAAACAGACTAAATTATGCGCCACCAAATTTGATAAAAAAACTATGGGGACCGTGATAACGGGCTTTCTGGAGGAGATATTTTTTATTGACAAGTGATGCTATTCTGCGTTACTATATACCGGTAATCAGTAATACTAAATATATGTGTCATAAAATACCTGTGATACAGAGTACTGAAAAAATAGTGAAATACAAAATGGGGGGGATAAATTTGGAAGGTACCACGGAAATGCTGAAAGGGGTGCTTGAGGGTTGTGTGCTTGAGATCATCAGCCGTGGTGAAACTTACGGCTATGAAATCACGCAACAGCTGCGAGAACTTGGCTTCACTGATGTGGTTGAAGGCACAGTTTATACGATTACTATGCGGCTTGAGAAAAAAAATCTGGTGGACATCAAGAAAAAGCCATCCACTAAGGGACCGCCGAGAAAATCTTACACACTCACCGCAGCAGGTCAAGAGCATCTTGAAATTTTTTGGGAAAAATGGGAATTCGTCTCAAGCAAAATTAACGAACTCAAAACTAAAATAAAATCAAAAGGAGAAGTAATATGAGAATTTTTGAAAAAATTATTGGAAGCCTGGATGACAAGCGGGAATGGAAGGCGATGGAGGCGCGTGCGAAGGCACTTCCAAGTGAGTATCGCAACGCTTACAACGCTATCAAAAAATATATGTGGACCGCTGGTGGTCCCTCCGACTGGAAGGAAATCAGCCGTATCTTTGGCGGCATTCTCGACCTCTTCGAGGAAGGTGCAGCGGAAGGCAAGAAAGTCACTGATCTCACGGGTGAGGACGTGGCCGCTTTCTGTGACGAACTAGTGAAGGACGCGAACACTTGGAATGACAAGTATCGCACGAAGTTGAACGATACGATTGGTCGTGGCTAACGGCGGTGAGGAAATACAGAAAAAGAAAAATAACTATTCCGTTTCAAGTTGAAATAAAGCTTGGAAAAAGCTCAGGAAATCCATCTAAAGAAGGGTCGGCATGATGTAAGTTTCCCCATAAATGGTCACAAAACGTTATTATCATGTCTTAAATCCTAACGCTTTTTTGCGCCAGTTGCTAAAAATCTCCCTACTATATTAAAGTGGAAGATAATCAGGTGTCATAAATTATTAAATTAGTCACTTGGTTAGAGAAAAAGAAAAATGGTAGTTGGGAGGAGAATGAAAAATGGAAGCAAATAAAAAATGGCTTTCTTTGCCTAAAGATATTAGAAGCCAACTCATTGGTAACGTTTTTTGTTCAAATTGTTTGGATGCTGTCACCATTACGGACTTTATTATCGTCGACCATCCGTCAGGTGTTCTTTTGAAAGGAAAATGCAAAAACTGTGGAAATGAAGTAGCGAGAGTTGTGGAAGCGGAAGAATGAAACAAAGCAGGAGTTCGAAAAAGGGCTCCTGCTCTTTCAATAATAGGAATTACTAGCTCCTCATGATAGCGTCCTATCTCAATTAGATAGGGCCTGGGGACGGAACTGATCAAGCGTTTTGTAGAACCCATTTGCAAGCATATCGAATTTCCGACTCTTATGGTAACCACGAAAAAGTGGACACTTTTTTGTATGGAGGGGCTAACGCGAATTAGCCCCTTAGAAATCATTTTTTCACTCGCCAAAAGCCTCCGGAAGCATCTTAAACCCATCAATCTCCGCATCCTCTTCCACTTCAATCATAATACAGCGTTTGCCCTTATAGTTGACCTGTCTCACGTATTGCAGGTCCTGGGGGCTGATTGCGATGTTGGCTATTTTCGTGTTGATTTTGATCGATTTTGATTTGTATTTGGGGACGATACTGCTGGCTTTCAGCTCGTATGATTCGTCGTCGGCGACTCTCTGGAAAGCCGTTTTTACTTTTTCGCTATCGACTTGTTCACCGCTCTGATTTAACACACGCTCCACGTCCTTATAGTCGAGCTTTGGTGCTGTATCTTCTTCGTTTTCTTCGATGGTACGGTTGATTTCTCCATAGACAGTCGCGAGGGTGGAGGGATTGAGCTGATCTCCTACGACATCCTTGATTACTTCTTCAAACACGGCTTTGTCTTCCTTCGCAGTCATAAACTCTTCTCCGTTTAATACGTCTTCAATAAAGCGATAGTCAGGCTCATTAGCTTTGCCGGCAGCGTAGAGAATGTGGTTCACATCCGAGGCACCATCGGTGATGCAGGGAAATAGAAATCCTGTCATCGGGTTCTTGAGATCAATGACTGGGTCGACTTCGATCTTGTACTTGAACTCTTTCTCAACATAGTCGAACATTATTTCTTTTTTAGGCTCTTGTGTCTGGTTGATGCTGCAAAGAATAAAGGGATTCGAATAAACGGCGTCCCGTTCACTTTCCTCAGTTTCTTCATTACGGCGTTTCATGGGTTTCATATATTCGGCGCGAATGAAGGTGATGACGACATCCTTTTCATACGGATGGTCCTGGATCATTTTTTCTGTCATCTGCAGCATTTGTTCCTTCCAGTCCTCGACTTCGCTATTTAGCAAGCCTTTATGTAAAATGAGCTGACTGTGATTTTCAGCGTCGCGCTTAAATTTTAACTCAAATAATTTTTCATCCAGCTGCCCCGTCAGTACTTTTTTAAAATGATTCATAAAAAGCTCCTGCTGATCTCGATCAAGCATTTCGAATGGCTGGCTCTGGTGATGGTAAATGTCCGTCGTTTCTTTCATGATATATACGTTAAAAATGTCAGAGATCTTTAATAAGTCGTTGTCCACTTTTAGTTGTTTGCGGATGCCGGCTATGTCTTTTTTGTCCATCGATCGTTCACTCCTAAGCTGGTTGGGTATAACCCCTTCATTCTATCATTCTTTTATTTTAACATATGCTTCACATCATTACGGGAGCCGTTCATGTTAAGGGGATATACGTATATGGTCTCTTGGATTGAGTGATTTGATAGATGGAGGAGAATCACAATCCCCCGCGACCTGAGATTGGTGGAATAGTTTAAGATGAATGGTTCACATAAAGAAACAACAGTCAGGTTAAATATGGTAGAATATGTCGCAAAGGAAGTTCTTAAGCGAGTGACTAACGTGCTTATTGCAACGGAAGAAAAGAGGGAAGATTAAACCCATGAATATAGAAAACTATCTCATTCTTTTAAAAGGAAAAGATAAAACCGAACAGATCGATAATTGGGAATATCAACGAGATAAGTGTCTAGTCAAGTTCAATCATAACAATTAATTATATCCCTATAACGATCAGAATGTCGAGGTATATAATTGTCTAAAAAAGGTGGACCCAGGCAATAAAATCGTGTACGAAAATGACCAGCCAATTTCTGATATACATAACATCCTAGATTTCGGTCCCTATATTAAGATCATTTTCAAGAATGGAAAAAAGGAAAAGTACGATAGTTCTACCATTACGTTCGAACAGTCTTCCTTGGCTAACAGTAAGTCAAGAAAGGTGTTTAATTATTTGAAAGCACTTGCTAACCATGTGGGTTTAAAAAAGGAGGACGGGCAGACTTTATTAGCCGGTCACTTCCAAGGTCTTTCTTTAGTAAGTCCTCGTAGTGTTCTTTCTTCTTATTTGGAAATGAAGCCTCTGAAAAAAGAGGAAAAACCTCCGACGATCTTATTTCCTTTTGGGTTTAACAGCAGTCAGAAGTCAGCGGCTGAAAAAGCGATGAAGGATCAGGTGAGTATCATTGAGGGACCTCCGGGAACAGGGAAGACTCAGACGATTTTAAATATCATTGCTAATGCAATCATGAATGATAAGACGGTTGCTGTAGTTTCTAATAACAACGATGCTACTGCTAATGTGTTCGAAAAATTGCAGAAACATGGATTAGAGTTTATAGCTGCATCGCTTGGTAATAAAAAGAATAGGGATAATTTTTTTAATGAGCAGGATGATACCTATCCAGCTATAAATGATTGGAAGCTGGATGAAGAGGAGTATCAATCGATTGACGCAAAGTTGAGGGGTGAACAGCAACGTTTGACGCATATGCTTGAAAGAAAGAATAGGCTTGCTTCATTGAAACAGGAGTTATCAAACTTGAAACTAGAGCATCAATATTTTTTGGACTATTTATCAACTACAGATGTAGAAGGATTAAAATTGAAGACTCTTTTTCGTTTGAGTGCTGATAAAGTATTGAGTATCCTGGTTAGCTATAAAAAGATGGCTGAGAAAGAAAAGATAAAAGGCAGCAGTAAAATTTGGCAGTTTATCGTTCATGGTATCTATAGTTTCAAGATCTACTCCTATCCGGCAGAGGAAGTCGTTACCTTTTTGCAAATGAAGTATTATGAGTTGAAAATGCAAGAGTTAACGACTGAAATGGATAAGATAGCGCAGGAACTCGAGAGTTATCATTTTGACAGTGCGATGGAAGAGTATAGGGAAGCGTCGATGAAACTGTTTAAAGCTTCTTTAGCTAAGAGGTATGGCTCAAAGAGGGAGAGGACTCAATTTGGAAAAAAGGCCCTTTGTAATGACTTTGAACGATTTATCAAAGATTATCCCCTCATTTTAAGTACAACTCATTCTTTACGGAACTGCGCACCAAAGAACTATTTGTTCGACTATGTTCTTGTGGATGAGGCGTCGCAGGTGGATATCGTTACAGGTACTTTGGCTTTATCTTCCGCGAAAAATGCCGTCATTGTTGGAGATCTGAAGCAACTTCCCAATGTAGTGACAGACGAAGTGAGAAACGTAACGGACAGGGTCTTTGCTTCCTATCGCCTATCATCTTCCTACCATTTTGCAGAACAAAGCTTATTGTCTTCGATGATTAACTTATATGCTGATATTCCACGAACTTTATTAAAAGAGCATTATCGCTGTCATCCGAAGATTATCGGTTTTTGTAATCAAAAATTTTACAACAATGAATTGATTGTACTAACTGAAGATGAAAAAACGGAAAGTCCGATTAAGTTGTACCAAACAGTGAAGGGAGATCACGCGAGGGAGAGAGTCAATCAACGGCAGGTCGATGTAGTCTTCAATGAGGTGCTTCCACAACAAAACAATGCGGAGCAGTCGGTCGGTATCACCACCCCTTATCGCCCACAAGCGAATAAACTTCAAGAACATAATGTAATGCCTGAGATCCAGGCAGATACCGTTCATAAATATCAGGGAAGAGAAAAGGACATGATGATCTTGTCGACTGTCTCAAATAAAGTGAAAGTTAATGATTTCGTAGATAAGCCAGATCTTATTAATGTAGCTGTATCGCGTGCCAAAGAAAAATTAGTCGTCGTTGTGGCTGATGGAAGTGAATCCTGGCATGGTACGAACATCGGTGATTTGGTCAAGTATATCAAATACAATAATTTTGAAATCATACAAAGTGAAATTCGTTCTGTATTCGACCTTCTCTATAGCAGTTATTCAGATAAGTTACTGAAGGTCATGGCCAACATTAAGAAGGTATCCAAATATCAATCCGAGAATTTGATGAACGCAGTGATTGAAGATGTCTTGGGTGAAAATGAGTTCATTGGGCTTGACCATGTCCTCCATCAGCCATTAAGAATGTTGATCAAGGATCCCGGCAAGCTCAATGAAAACGAACGGACTTATGCCATGAATATATTGACACATGCGGATTTTGTTATTTTTAATAAAATGGATAAAATGCCGGTGTTAGTCGTTGAGGTGGACGGACATGCCTATCATGAAAACAATCCGACTCAGTTAAGAAGAGATGAAATGAAGGATACTATTCTAAAGAAGTACAGCATTCCGATTGTACGTATGAAAACAACAGAAAGTGAAGAAGAAACTATTCTTCGTAATAAGCTTAAAGAGCTTTTACGGTTGAGTACAGGATGACACTTGATTCATGCTTTAGCATAGGTGGGGTCTGATGATGTGCTAGAGTAACAGGCAGGGGAAAGAAGTTCGTGCGGGCTATTTGTTTCCACAGACATTGAATGTTGAAGCAGTGACGTGTGAGAACTGGGATAACGATTTAACACAGAGAGATAACGCCCTAGCTCGGTGGAATAGTGCCCTAACGGGAAGAGATATAGATATAACACCTTAACTGGTAGCGATAGCACCCTATCTGAGTAAGATAACGTCCTAATACAAAAGTTGGAGTTGCCAATTAATGTTAGAGGGGAACATCACTAGAATCTTCTCCACCAGGTTTTTGTGGTTAGGCTATGATGTCCGCATCGTTTTTTCATTCATTCACGGTGCAGGCACTTTCTTATTTTCATTGAGTTAAATTATCCCTAGGTCTACAATCAAGTTAGGGTCGTATATTGTCTCGAGGATTCTGCCAAAAATAAAAATCTTGATTCTAGTCAGTCGTCCAAATAGGCAGACTGACCTTATTTTTTTAATTGAAAAATTGCCAGGGTAAATATGATAAGGTGTTCTTTCTGCTTAGCAATCATCAATTGGTTGCATACATAATCAGATGGATTAGATTAATCACATTTACTAGTGACAAACAAGTTCGTCAAAACGAAAAATCGGAAAAAGGGAGGTTAACTGTCTCACCATAATATAAGTTGTCAACTCACCCATATTTTATAATACGTATTTGATATTGTATAATAGTAGAGATTATCGTAAATATGTTTTACATAAACGACAGAATTATAAAGGAAGATTATTTCATGTCAGAAGGTAATATTACGAGAATACAGCTAGATGATAAAGAACTGATTCTTATCGGTACTGCCCACGTCTCGAAACACAGTGCGGAGCAGGTGAAGGAAGTCATCGAGGCAGAACAGCCAGATTCTGTTTGCGTAGAGCTCGACGAACAGCGATATCAATCGATCGTGGATGGAAATAGCTGGAGAGATATGGACATATTTAAGGTGATTAAAGAAAAGAAATCGACCTTACTGTTAATGAACCTTGCCATTTCCTCCTTTCAAAATCGGATGGCCAAGCAGTTTGGTATTAAACCAGGCCAAGAAATGATTCAGGGGATTGAATCGGCTAAGGAAACGGAAGCTGAACTTGTTTTAGCTGATCGGAATATTCAAATCACTTTTTCTCGTATTTGGCGCGGGCTTGGGTTAAAGGGCAAGGCCGTGCTTCTAACACAGGTGATCGCTAGCATCTTCAGCAAAGAGAGTATTTCCGAAGAGGAACTAGAAAAAATGAAGAAGCAGGATACGATCAATTCAGTTTTGAATGAATTCACGGAGTCGTTTCCTAAACTTAAGAGACCTCTTATTGATGAGCGTGATCAATATTTAGCTCAAAAAATCAAACAGGCGCCTGGAAAAAAGGTTGTGGCTGTGCTGGGGCTGCACACGTTCCAGGTATTAAGGAGGAAATAAAAAAAGACCATGATTTAGTGCAGTTGACTAAGCTTCCGCCTAAGTCCAGGGCACCTAAAATAATCGCTTGGACGATACCGATCCTGTTAATAGCGATTATTGCTTACACCTTTAATGCAGACCCGTCTGCTGGGTTTCAACAAACCATCAGTTGGGTTTTATGGAATGGGACCCTATCAGCTATTGGCACGGCTATCGCCCTCGGGCATCCGCTTACGATTCTTACGGCCTTTGTAGCGGCGCCGTTAACATCCCTAGATCCGATCACTGCTGCGGGTTGGTTTGCAGGTTTTGTCCAGGCCTATCTTGTACGACCAAAAGTAGAGGATTTTGAAAAAATCACGGAAGATGTTTATAGTGTTAAAGGGTTTTGGAGTAATAAAGTAACTCGGATTCTGCTAGTGGTTGTTTTAGCAAACCTAGGAAGTACATTAGGTACAGTGATTGGTGGAGCAGACGTTATTCGGCTGTTTATTGAGAATATATGAAACCTGCACAATTTATAGGAAGAGGAGATTATATTTGGCAAGTAAATCATTATCAGTCCCAAAGAAAATGCAGAGTAAATATAATGAAATTACCGAGGTTATCAGTGGGTTCTGTGAAAAGCATTTGAATGATGAGTATGGAGAAGGAATAAACAAATGTTACCAAATCATTTATGATCAGGAGTCTGGTATCTAAGCCTCCGTCATAATAACGTAAGATTGAGGTTCAAATGGCCAAATGTGCAATAAAAGGCTATTTCGTGCAATTAATCGAGATTACGTGCAATTATCCAAGATTATGTGTAATTACTGATTTATAGAGGGAGGTTTTGACGTCCGCGATTGGTTCAATGGAAGAGAACTATTTGGGACGGGTGCTTATGTGGAGGCCGCAGTAAAAAGAGGGGGCTCTCCCTTTGCGTACAGCAGAGGTAGAAGGCCCCTCACCCTAGTTAACTAGCTATCATTTTCTCGATCGCTTCATTTCTTTCCTTTTGTTCACTTTCAGACGAAAGGTCATACTTTTTTAAAAGATGGAATAAGTCATTTAGTGTTTCTTGGGAATGTTCCTTTTGTAAAAAATCACGTGTCCCGTCAGCTAAATGATTCGGTAAAAATTCTTTCTGACTTTCAAGCTTGTTCACCACATCTTCTTGTGAATGATCGATATTACATTTCCTCATTTCGATCACCTTCCTATAGATTTAGTAGAAGTGTTTTGACTTCTTCACGAATCTCCGCCCATGCCTGTGTAGAGGTATCTGTTAACATAAAATGCTCGGCTTCCGGTAATTCTACTAGTTTTACAAAATCGCCAGCTTCTTGTGCTTTCCGATGATAGTGATCACTAATACCAATAGGAACATTTACATCGAGTGCCCCATGAACCAACACTTGCGGTACACCTAAAGGAAGCAGTTCTATAGGGGATGCCTCTTGATAACGTTCTGGATGCTCTTCAGGAGTACTTTGGAGCAAGTCTGCCGTTGGATTATTGGGCTCTGTTGATAAGGTTTGGTCTCTGAAATGATGGACGCCATACATCATCTCTAAATCATTAACGCCTGCTAAACTAACCGCACCTGAAATAGAAAAAGGGTGGTCGATTAGATGCAGTTCACTATCCTTAGGCATGCGGTGACGAGCTGCTAGCCATAGTGCCAAGTGACCTCCAGCAGAGTGGCCGATGGTAATTACTCGTTTTAAATCTAAGGGGTATGTATCAGCCAGAGATAACAGGTGATCACAGGCTTGAGCAACATCTGTCAGCGTTACGGGCCACGCACCGCCCTCTTGTCCAACCCGACGATACTCAATGTTCCAGGTGGCAAACCCATTTGACGTCAAATCTTCAGCGACATTTGTCATAAGATCAAGTCCGAACGATTCTCTCCAAAAACCTCCGTGAATAACAATAGCAACTGGATGAGGCCCCTTACCTTCAGGAAGACGCAGCTCGCCGAAATGATTTTCATTTTTACCATAAAAAACCTTTTCCATGTGTTCACCTCATTATCACTTCTTAAGTTATGATTATCTCATACTTGGTTGTCATTTAGCTAAAAGGAACAAACAAACGTCTCTGCTATACTAACTGCATTGTAAAATGACACTGTTTTATGATCTAGCGGGGTAATATTTCAGTAAAAGTCAAAGAGGGCACTTTAAAGCGCCCTCTTCAAAGCTTATCCAGTTTTCAAGTTAAAAGAATAAATGTGCCATAAGAACAACAATTGGCAGTGTAATCAGTGTGCGCTCAAGGAAGATGATGACTAGATCCATAAACTTAACGGGGAGCTTCGAACCAAGTAAAAGTCCTCCTACCTCAGACATATAGATCAATTGAGTAACCGATACGCAGGCGATGACAAACCTTGTTAATGGACTCTCAATGCCACTCCCTAACACTGCTGGCAAAAACATATCCGCGAATCCAACGACCATCGTTGGAGCCGCAGCGGCAGCCTCAGGAACCTGCATCAATTGAAGGAGAGGGATAAACGGCGCGCCTATAAACTCAAATACTGGTGTATATTCGGCGACAATTAACGCTATCGTTCCAATCGCCATAACAATTGGAATAACTCCCATCCACATATCGAGAACGTTTTGCCCCCCACCTTTTATAACATTACTCCAACTTGTATTCTTTGCCTTTCCCACTGCCTGGCTGATTCCCCACTTGAATGAAGAGATATCCCCCGGAATTTTCTCATTATATTGATTGTCAGCATGTTCATAGTATTGATTGGTCTTTCTTGATAATGGTGGAATGCGCGGACAAATCAAGGCGGCGGCAAGTCCTGCTATGATAATGGTTAGATAGTATTGGAAAAACATATGTTGTAGATCCACTAACGTTAACACAACAATTGTGAATGTGATAGAGACAACGGAAAAGGTTGTCCCGATAACTGCCGCTTCCCTTTTTGTATAAAAACCACCCTCGTACTGCTTGTTGGTTAGAAGTATACCGATCGTACCGTCTCCTAACCAAGAAGCCAGACAATCGATAGAAGACCGACCTGGTAACGTGAAAATTGGTTTCATGATTTTTGTCAATAAAGCTCCACACAATTCGAGCAGACCAAAATCCAACAACAGCGGCAAGAGCAAACCGGCAAATAGGAACACGGCAAATAAAGCTGGGATAAGATCGTTAAAAAGTAGGCCGCCCGTTGCATCTGACCAGATAAATTCGGGACCGATTCCAAAAAAGGTCATTACGACAAAAACGGCGGCTGCTATTCTTGCCCAAAACCAGACCGTCGATACACCAAAAAGTTCTTTTAAAAAAGGTCTCTCAAGAATCCACGCCGGTTCAAACGCCTTTGTAACCACCGTTATTACAGCCGTTAACATAATGATGACCGTAATAAATTCTGGTAACACTTCGGCAAATGTACTTTGAACCCAGCTCGCAAGTAAAGCGACTGGAATTGTAATTTCCCCTTGGATACTTAAAGGTACCATGAATAAGAGGATTCCAACTATTGAAGGAATTATAAACTTTAAAACATCCATGCTGTTTTTACTGCCTACTGATTCGGTATCATGACTTTGTGAATGATTTTGTTCATTACTTTGGGCAGAATCGCTCATATATAACTCCCTTTCTGTTGAAAGCGCATTCATTTCTGTGTTGATTAAGCCACATTCTAACTTACAATAACTTTTGAAAAATGTGAAGGGGGAGTTTAGTATAATTCCCCCATAATGATCGATACTTTAATCGCTTCCGGTGATTTCTAGATCATCTCTCAGTATGGTTAAAACCGTATTTGGTGTAACGCTCTGACCCTGGGAAATTTCCAAAGATGTAATATTACCACTAATCCCTATAGATACTTCTACTTCTTTTTGTTCCTTTGTTTCAATTGAAAACAATGGTTCCCATTCATATACATAAGATGAACGGTTCACAAAAACTTCTTTAATGGTTCCATCACAAGGACTATAAACATTTTGAAGCACTTCCTTCATGGTCTCCACCCCTTTGTAAGATGATTTCGAACACAATCTAATTTTTTCCGTTCACAGTCTTATACCCATCCACGAAAACGAGAAGCTTCCGCCATCTTTCGGACACCGATGATATAGGCAGCTAGGCGCATGTCGACTTGGTGTTTGTCAGCTGCCGAATATACCTTCTCGAACGAATCCACGATAACTTGGCGCAGTTTTGTCGAAACTTCTTCTTCAGTCCAGTAGTATCCTTGATTATTCTGCACCCATTCGAAATAAGAGACGGTCACACCCCCAGAACTTGCCAGGACGTCTGGAACGAGCAGGATTCCGCGTTTACTTAATATTTTAGTTGCCTCAAGGGTTGTCGGTCCATTCGCAGCTTCTACAACGATGGATGCCTTTATATTTTTGGCATTTTCCAGAGTGATTTGATTGGAAACCGCTGCAGGCACAAGAATATCGCAATCCTTTTCGAGAAGTTCTTTATTTGTAATCGTACGTTCAAACAGGTTGGTCACCGTGCCGAAACTATCTCGACGGTCGAGCAAATAGTCAATGTCGAGACCGTTTGAGTTATAAATGGCACCATGAGCATCAGAAATGCCAACAACCTTTGCACCAGCATCATGCATAAATTTAGCTAAAAAGCTTCCGGCGTTTCCAAATCCTTGGATGACGACATGGGCTCCTTCTAACTGAATTCCCTTTTTCTTTGCGGCTTCTTCTACACAAATGGTTACCCCGCTTGCCGTGGCGGTCTCCCGGCCATGGGAACCGCCAAGGACTACTGGTTTCCCTGTAATAAATCCCGGAGAATCAAATTCACGGATTCGGCTGTATTCGTCCATCATCCAAGCCATGATTTGCGAATTGGTAAACACATCGGGAGCCGGAATATCTTTGGTCGGGCCGACCACCTGGCTAATCGCACGGACATATCCACGGCTAACACCTTCAAGCTCCCGAAAAGACATCTCTCTCGGGTCACAGATAATCCCGCCTTTTCCACCGCCATAAGGTAAGTCAGCGATTCCGCATTTTAAGCTCATCCACATGGATAGGGCCTTTACCTCTTTCTCATTGACCTCTGGATGAAAACGTACACCTCCCTTTGTGGGACCGACGGCATCGTTATGTTGGGAACGATAGCCTGTGAAAATTTTTATTTTTCCATCGTCCATTCGAACAGGGATGCGTACGGTCAACATTCTCATCGGCTCTTTCAATAGCTCAAAGGTTTCTCCTGGATAACCTAAGTTACTAAGAGCCTCCTTGATGACAACCTGTGTAGATTTGAAGAGGTCAAGCGACTCCTCTTCCTGAAGGTGTTTTTGCTGTTGGTCATTTAATAGATCTATCGCTGCCATTTTTTATACCTCCATGGGATTAAAAGTTAATCCTCGTTATTTTGATAGAACCCTAGTAATCTTTTCAACAGCCCATTCAAGATCTTTTTCCTTAATCACAAGCGGAGGTGCAAACCTGATAACATTTTCGTGAGTTTCTTTACAAAGCAACCCTTCTTCTTTAAGTTTTTCACAGTATGGACGCGCGTGTTCATGCAACTCGACACCTACAAACAAACCTCTGCCGCGTACTTCTTTAATGGCTGGATTATCAATTTCTTTCAATTTTTCTTGGAAATACTGTCCGAGTCGAAAAGAACGATCGGCTAGCTTTTCCTCTTCAATCACGTCTAATGAGGCTACCGCTACAGCACTTGCGAGAGGATTTCCGCCGAAAGTAGAACCGTGTGACCCCGGGGTGAACACACCTAAAATATCTTCATTTGCAGCAACGCAGGAAATTGGCATGACACCGCCGCCAAGCGCCTTTCCAAGGATATACATGTCAGGCTTCACATCTTCCCAGTCGCAGGCAAACATTTTACCAGAACGAGCTAAACCTGCTTGAATTTCATCTGCAACAAATAGAACATTCTCGTTCCTGCACACTTCGTAAGCCTCTTTCAGGAATCCTTCTGGTGGCATGACTATTCCTGCTTCCCCTGAATCGGTTCGAGTAAAAAGCCGGCTGTATTTGGTGTGATGGCCTCTCTTAAGGCATCGATGTCCCCATAAGGAATCAGCTTAATGCCCGGCAGTACTGGGCCGTAACTGCTTTTACCGTCGGCTTCAGAGGATAGGGATACGGCTGTCATTGTTCTGCCATGGAAGTTGCCTTCACAAGCAATGATCTCAGCTGTGTTTTCGGAAACACCTTTTTTGTCATAAGCCCAGCGACGGACTGTTTTCACAGCCGTTTCGACAGCTTCGGCACCTGTATTCATAGGAAGAACCATGTCTTTCTCGGTCAATTCGGACACTTTTTTGTAAAATGGGGCAAGCTGGTCATTATGGAAGGCCCGTGAAGTTAAAGTAACGCGGTCTGCCTGTGCTTTTAACGCCTCAATAATCTTCGGGTGTCTATGACCTTGGTTTACAGCCGAATAAGCGCTTAACATATCCATATAGGTGTTACCTTCAGGGTCTTTAACCCAGACACCCTCCGCTTCTGAAATAACGATAGGAAGGGGATGATAATTATTTGCTCCATATTGTGTCGTCTGACTTATAATTTCGTTTGATTTTACTGTTGTGTTCATTTATATTCCTCCTTTTTGCTTTCGTAATAGTTAATATGCAAAATCCATGCCAACTTATAAAACCGTATACTGGCGCCTTTCTTTATAAGAAAGTGGAACAACGGCGCAAAATAATTTTGCGAATGCATAAATATGGTTAAAGTTACCGCTAAATTATTTTGCGGTTCGGCTAGTATTCTAGTAATATAAACATATCGAGTCTGTAAAGGTGTGGTGAAAAATGGGGCAACATGATACAAAACATATCCAATCACTGACTAGAATGAATCAATTATATGAAAGACTACTCAATGAAGTGGATGTCGGTATTCACGTGATAAACGAAAAGGGAAAGACGATCATTTACAACGAAAAAATGATGGAAATTGAATCAATGACGAGCGAGGATGTGCTCGATAAAAATCTATTGGACGTTTTTAGGTTCGGAGAAAGTCAAAATAGTACACTTGTTAAAGCGTTAAAGACGGGGAAAACGGCCAAAAATGTTAAACAAACGTATTTTAATAATAAAGGAAAAGAGATTACCACAATTAATCATTCCTTCCCCATTACCGAGGCGGGGAATATTACTGGGGCTATTGAAATCGCAAAAGACGTGACACACCTGGAAAGAGTAATTAAGGAAAACGTGCTAAATAAACAGAATACGAAATTCACCTTTGATCAGATTATTGGACAAAGCGAGTTAATGCAGACCGTTGTTGATGAATCAAAAAGAGCGACGCGGACACCCTCATCTGTTCTGGTTGTCGGGGAAACAGGTACAGGAAAAGAATTATTTGCTCAGAGTATTCATAATGGCAGTAATCGCTCAGGGGCACCTTTTATCTCGCAAAACTGTGCAGCCATTCCAGATAGCTTAATGGAAAGTCTATTGTTTGGTACAAAAAAGGGGGCGTTTACTGGTGCCATTGACAGGCCTGGCCTGTTTGAACAAGCTGATGGCGGCACACTGCTGTTAGACGAAATCAACTCTTTGGAACCTTCACTTCAGGCAAAACTATTAAGAGTCATTCAGGACAAATCGATTAGAAGAGTCGGGGATATGAAAGATAAAGAGGTAGATGTCCGTATTATCGCTACCATTAATGAGGACCCTGTTGACGCTGTTGCCAACAACCGATTAAGAAAAGACTTATATTATCGGCTTAGTGTAGTCACCTTGTTCATTCCACCTCTTCGTGACAGAAAGGAGGACATTTTGCTGCTGACTCAGAGCTTTATAGATAAATATAATGCTTTGTTTAATATGGATGTTAGAGGGATAAGTGAGGAAGTCAAACCATTGCTTCAAAAACATGATTGGCCGGGAAATGTAAGGGAGCTGGAACATACGATAGAAGGCACGATGAATTTAATCATGGGGGAAGAGGTTATAACAATCCAAAACCTCCCAGGAAGGTTCCGTAATAGGTATCAAGTGGATGAAGAGCCATTTACACAGAGAGAGAAGGAAGATATACCCGAAAGCCCAAAAACGCTGCGTGAAAAGATGACAGAGGTGGAAAAATTCTATGTCCAACAAGTTCTTGCAAATAACGACAATAATATTTCAAGAGCTGCAAAAATTCTTGGCATCAGCAGACAAAGCTTACAGTACAGATTAAAGAAGTTTAGCTTATGAGTTCTTAAGTGTTTTAATGTTACAGGTTTATCTAAATGGCATGGAAAAAATCAATTGGACCAAATCAAATTTGATTTGGTCCAATTGATCTATCAAATCGCATCTAAGACATGGAAATTGCTAGTACATTGATCACTACGTTAATCAGTACATGTCCATAGTTTCATCAGGATCTATCTAATTTAAAGCCCTCATTTACTTGTACTGGTCCCGTTATTTTTTGAGTGGCAATCAATTTTGCCGTCCATCTCTTCTTTAATAGCCTTGATTGCTTCTGCAAAATTATAGATGTTACCACCAAATCCCGTTTGAAATTGTTTAGCTTGTTTCATAGAGTCAAATACAATCACTTGTGGTTGGCAACAATTAAGCTGAATATCGGTATTTAATAGAAAAGTAGCTGCCTTGGCACTGATCGTTGTATCTTTTAAAAAGTCCCGGGAAATGATTTGAGAGACCTCTGCTTCTATATCCTTGTATCGAAGCAGTCCGCAATGAGCACAACAAGTGTTTTCCACTTGTTGATTTAATTTGATGAGTTGAACAGACAATCTAGAGTTTGAATCCTTATGGCAATAGGAGCACAGGTTGGAAGTGCCAAAGGTTTGAGGAATAAGAGTAATGCCATTTGATGTTTTTACGACTTGTTGCTGCTCAATTAATGGTCTTAAGTCACGGTAGACCGTCATTTCGGATACACCTAATCTTTTGCTTAATTCAGTAACACGTAAGGTCTCCTCTAGTTCTAGCCATGTTAAAATTTGTTGTTGACGTTCAATAGGTAACATAATTTACCCCCTGATTATTTAGTGAATAGTAGTTAAAGCTATTTTGAATACAATAAATTAGTTTACAAGCAAAGAAAACAATTATGATAGAATATGTGAAAAAATGTTGAACACCAACATTATACCGTTTGTTTATGGTACTATTCAAACGTAGGAAAGGTCCATGATTGATCAAAATTTAAGGGAGTGTGGATGAATTGAAACATATTTTAGCCTTCACGGTAGGTTTGCTGACCTTTATGTGTGTTTTTTTGAGCGTGGGAGTTCAGGGCCATTCAGTGATGGAGTCGTCTGACCCGGCAGCTAATTCAACCGTAAACAAAGACATTTCATCAATATCGATGACGTTTAATACAAACATTGAAAAAGAGAAAGCAGTCTATTTAAAGAACTCAGATGGACAGAAAATCGTCCCCGATGACCTAAGTATTAATGGAAACACTGTCGAGGTCTTTTTTGGAGAATCGCTATCATCAGGTGATTACACAGTATATTGGGAAGTATACGGTGGGGATGGCCATCCTGTAAACGGAGAATTTCAATTTTCCGTTGACGTGGATAGTGATGAGGGAGCTACTGATAAGGATTCCGAAGAGGTAGAGGCGTCCGTTGAAAGCGATAACAATGGTGTGGAAAACTCATCGGACGGTGGAGGGATGAGTCAGAGCGCAGATGATCAAGAGACCGCTAATGCCGCAGCTTCCGAAGACAATGGCGTTTCGACTCCCATCATCGTTATTGTTATTGCTTTGGCCGTGATTGCCGTGGCCATGTTTGTTTTCCTAGGGAGAAAACGGACTTAGGGAGGATTTAACACATGGTTTTCATAACTGAAACATTAGTATACTTAAGTTTTTCTTTATTAATGGGGACGATGCTCGGCTATTCGATTTTAGCCGAGCGTATGCCAAGCTTTCATGTGCCCAAAAGATGGCTGTTGCTGTCAACCGTCGGTGTCGGTTTATTGTCGCTTGGTCCGGCTCTTGCGATCATCATCAATTTTACCGAGGAGATGAGCATCTGGTCTGCCGGACAGTTGGTCTTACTTAAATTTCAGGTCGGTCAGGTAGGACTGTTGATCTTCCTCGTGTCTAGTTTACTATTTTGCATAATTTATTTTTATGATCTAGCAAAAGACCGGCTTCAAGCCTTTCTAGGATTAGTTCTTGTGTTGTTATTGGTGGTTGGACAAGGGGCAGTCAGCCATGCTTTCGGCTTACAGGGTTATTGGGGACTTACCGTACATACCTTACATTTTCTCGGCGTGATTGTGTGGATCGGACTTCTATTTATTTTCGGATGGTTTACTAACGAGAATGCAGACTGGCAAAGTATTCTGAAATGGTTTACTCCGATTGCCGTGATATGCGTTATTGTTCTAATTGCTGCAGGTTATTTTACAATGGATATTGTTATAAAAAATGATCAGGAAACGACAACTATTTTCACCCAATATGGAAACAGTTGGTTAACCGACTATGGACAAGCCTTATTGATTAAACACTTATTAACAGTGCCTTTGCTCCTTTATGCACTAATGAACGGTTTCATTTACAGGTATCATTTATCAAAAGATCCCAGCCACCGTTTGCAGCCATGGATTAAAACTGAATCTGTCCTCGCTCTTCTCGTTTTTGCAGTCACAGCGTTCATGGGACAACAAACACCCCATACCAGAGGTCAAACATACTTGAAGAGGAAGGTGCTTCCAGGCTGTTTCAGGCTATGTACGGAAAAAAGGTTACCCCCGAAATGGTTGTCAACATAGATGTGGGATTACCCAGCATGACATTATTTTTATTATCGGGTGTGTTTTTAATACTTATGATTCGCTCAGTCTTAAATAAAATGCCACCGGCTCTGTCATTTTTAATGGCGTTGCTCTTAGTGCTATCAAGCTATCTCGGGCTCATGTTAAGTATAACTTGACTAAAACTATGATTTGGCGTGTAACAGGTTGTATATCTTCGGGAGAATTTAGAAATTGAGGTGGGGGATGCTTATTTTATGTCTAGTCAAGAGAGACAAAGTAATGCGTCCTGTCAACAGATTCAACAGTTAAAAATCGTAGCCATTCCAAATTCATATGCTGTACCCCCTTTTTCCAGATGGAGAAAGGGGATTGCTTTTTAATGGTGAGTAACATCCATACTCTGATCGTAGCCTCCTTTAAGTATAAAATTACGGAATCCGCATTTCCCAATTAATCATCATTCTCTAATTCCACCAGTTTGTTTGTAATCTCATTTTGTTCTTTTTCCGCCACCTCATTAGATATGATATCTTCTTTTAATAACCTTTCAATCGCCTCATGCTGTGCATATAAAGCATGCTTTCGTAACGTGATTTGCTGTTTTTCTTTAAGGTCAGGATGCTTTTCAAAAAGCTGATCAATTTCGTTGTGTAATTGACTAAGTTCTTGTTCGTATTGATTTACAATTTCTTTAGAGATTGATTCGGTTATAAATAGGTTCTTTCTTACTTTGGTTATCTCCGAAATGGCATTTTTAAATCGATAGACACGGGCTATAAGTTCTTCATACTCTACAAAGCCCTTTTCTTTTTTATTGACCCCCAACCAAGTGATAAGCGGTTTGATGGAAAGACCTTGTCCGACTAAGGAAAACAAGACTACGCTGAAAGCCAAAATTAAAATATCTTCACGGCCTGTAAAATCTCGGGGTAAACTGAGCACAAGGGCAATCGATAAGGATCCTTTTAATCCACCCCAATTTAAAATATGTTTCCATGAAGCAGGAAAATCCTTGATGAATAATAAACTTGAGTACACCGCAACACTTCTCGCGATGAGAACAATCAAAATGGCTAAAAAAATAAATCCCCATTTGTCCGTGACATCAATTCGGGTAATCTCTAGTCCTACCATTAAGAAAACAAGTGAATTGGCTAGTAATGTAACGACATCCCAAAAGTTGCTGATATTTAACTTGGTCGCAGGCGTCATCCCAATTCTCGCACCATAATTCCCTAAAATAAGCGCTGCAACCACAACAGCTATGACCCCTGAAGCATGTACGGTTTCAGCGAGTAAAAAGGAACCATAGAAGAGAATGATGCTAAAAATAATCTCTAAAGGGTAATCATCAAAATATTGGGTTACCCGTGACACCACGTACCCGAGGGCTCCACCAATGATTAGACCTAATGCTACAACTTTTACAAATTCCCATACACCATTTCCAACACCAATGAACCCGAGTTCTGTATAGGCGAGTAAGGAAAAGGCCGATATATTAAAAAGGACGACAGCTAATCCATCGTTAAATAAACTTTCACCTTCAATAACAGTCGCCAGCCTGTTGTTCACGCCGACATTTTTAAAAATCGATAAAACACTCACTGGATCTGTGGCGCTCATGATGGCCGCAAAAACAAAGGCCGCTGGAAGTGAAAACTGTAAAAGCCACATGGAAGAAAAGCCGATCACTATAAAGGATAAAAAGGTACCACCAAAGGCGAGCGCAATAATCGGTTTTTTATTTTCGTTTAAGTGGGAGAAGGGAAGCTTTAATGCGGCTTCCCCTAATAAGGCTGGCAAGAACAATGTGATGATAGCAAAGTTAAATACTTCACCTTCTGTAATAAAATCCTTTAAAGGCGCAAGTAAAGGAATGTCTATCAGACCGATGATTGCACCAATAATAACAAGCGCAATAGGGTAAGGTTGTTTAAATAATTTAGCAATAGCAGTAATTCCAGCTGCAATCATAACTAAGATGAGGGCAAGTGAAAAAATATGGTGTAAATCTAACTCATGCACTGATTTCCCTCCTAGTAGATTCGATTCCTAATTTTAAGTTAAAAAAATGGTACGGGGAGCTTAATAAGTGGTGATTTACAACAATGACTCTCGTACCAATGGCAACGTTAAACAATGAATCCCACCACCTAACTTGTAAAACTCAGAGATATCAACAGGTATGACTATTATTCCGTTAGATTCAAGCAGTCTCCTTGTTTGTAATCCCGAACTTGGACATACAACTTTTCCAGGAGCTACCGGCAAAACGTTGATGGATAGAGGTGGATCCTCAGGGCCAACATGTAATAGCTCAATGTTTCTTTTATATAGCTCATCCAGAAACCAAAATGGTAAGAGAGCCTTATTTACAAGAGCTTTGTGACGATCCAGCAGAAGAAAAGCTTCATCAAGATGAATGATGGTCGACGGTAAATCGACGGTAATGAGATCGATATTTTGAATGGATAAAATGTGCCTGATCTGTTCAATGCCACTTGGGTTAACACGTTCTGATCGCCCGATAATAGCTGTTGATTCATTTAACATGGAGAAGCTGCCCCCTCTGCAAACCCGTCACCTTGGATGCAGCCTAACATTGGTATACCTGCTTGACTGAACGTCTGGGAAGCAAATGGTATTTCCCCGTGGCGGATATATAGGGCGAGACGGGAAAGGATTACACCACCAGGAATCACCATACCCAAGTCCCTTGTAAAAATTCTCTCCGGCCAGTCCTCTGATTGTCCTTCCAGGTAGACAATATCTATCCCTTCATTACTTAATACCTGTGCTAATTGATCATGCTGAGTTTGAAGTAAATCTAAGTTGGGCAGCCTTGTATTTTGATAATCCTCCGGAGTCGCTCCCTTAATATTCCTGTCTAAAACAGTTCCGGATTCTATTTGTTGAGCATTATTATGTAGCTTTAGAATTTCCTTACCGGGGCGATGCATCATTACTTTTTTTATGCGCCCTATATCCGTTGGCGCTCCCCAGCTTTCTCCCCATATTTCTTGTAGTACAGTCTTGTCGTGAAATGACTCTGTGACCAAACTCCTCGAAAGGTATCGGTTGACAGTACTCATTTAAAGTACCTCCTATCTTATTGCTTTTGATAGTAAAAGGCTCCCCGAAAAGTGAAGATTTTAACCTTCATGATGAATAATATTCTAAATTGGTAATGTTAATGGGTTCCAATATTGAATGCGAAGCCTGAGAGCCATTGTTGCTCTCCCTTAAGCTTGTACTCAAGCTAATTGCAGTTACCCGTTGTAATTATCTCTCTGATATCTATGTAAAAAAGCAGTTCGCGTTCGACGGACTGCTTATTAAAAAAATCCCCAAACTAGATTCATAGTTAATGTACAACAATTTTGAAAGCTGTCAGCATCTGCATGAAGGGTAAAAGTCACTGAACTTGGTGTGTAAGACGTTTCAACAACTGAAGGTACCCCGGTTGATTTAATGACACGGTCGACTTCTTCGTGGTCATCTCTCTGGGCAGCTTGCATAAGCCGCTGTCTCATTCCTGGTGACGCCATAAGCTGATTAATCACTATTTTACCGTGCTCGAACAATGTTTGGTAAGCCTGTAAAGATTGCTGGAAGGTGTCTGTGTTTACTTCGGGATATGGATTATTCCTGAGGTAAGGGTGACAATAGTATCTGTACACTGATTATTCTACCTCCAATAAATAAAGGTTTGAAAAACTTCTTACAACATATGTTACTAAACGTAAAGCAGTGCTGATTTTTAGTGGAATATATATGGGAATCAATTTCATAATTTAAGCCCCTTCTGCCCCAAGGGATTCAAAACACACACAAGGAACTACCTCCACAAATCTAGCCAAGTATTTGAAATCATTTTTATTAGGTTAAGGGCAGTAAACTGGAAGACTCCATCTCGAGATAGGTTTCCGTTTCCTTGGATGGAGAAGGAGGTCCGGGAAATCACTCGCTTTCCGTGGGCATCCGCTGAGTCTCCTCGGACTCCGTCCTCCGGGGTCTCACCTGTCATGTTTATCCCAAAGGAGTCTCACAATTTCCCGGACCTCCTTGTGTTTGTGAGAAGAACGGAAACACTCCAGGTTCACAGTACCTACCCAAAACAACAGAAGAACTTCTTATCAGAGAGCTGTAAATCTCTCTGTGACGTGGTTATTATGCCACATCATGATGGATAAAGCCCTCTGAACATTGGAGACTCATTCGGAATACGAATGGCTCCGTTCATCACAAAACAAGTGGGGGGCTGGGAAAACGGCGAGACCCCGGAAGGTTTCGCCTGAGGAGGCTTGCTGTTTAGAGGATGTTCGACTAAGTTCGGCACATCCTGTGCCAACGTGACCCCACGTCCTGTGGGGCCGCAGGAAAGCGAGTCGTTTCCCAGCCACTCCGATCCCTCATACCATAACGGACCTAAGTGTCTCGGAGCTGAGTCTTCAGGATAAGGGGGCGATGTGAAGCAACATTGATAGAAGGTGATCAAACTTCTTTATAAAACTAAAATCTGCTGGATAAGAATTCACTTTGAATCTTTTCGGAAAAGAGCCATATATTCTGCCAGTCTTTGGCGTTTTAAAAAGAGCAATTATGAATTGATTCATGGAATAAAACTCTTTAAGTTAAAAGAGAGGATATCCACGAATGTTTCCTACCTTTTTGTAAAACCTAATGGTGATTACATAAGGAGGAATTGACCGTGAATGTAGCTAACATCACGACAATCATCGGCTTTGCTACGTGTGCACTCATTTTGCTAATACTCATTGCAATTGGAATCTATTTATACTCAGTTGATCGCACTCAAAAAATGCATCCCATTCTTCGTAATTATCCAATAATCGGACGGGCCAGGTACTTTTTCCAGCAAATTGGCCCGGAAATGCGTTCGTACCTATTTAACAATGACCGAGAAGGGACACCTTTTTCCCGAAATGATTATGAACATATTAAGAATAAGGCAAAGTATAAACGTGATGTCTTTGGTTATGGATCACAGAGAGATTTTGAAAAAGAAGGCTATTATGTTAGGAATTCAATGTTTCCCAAGCTGACCGAAGAATTAAAGATGGACCGGGAAACGAAGGTAACCACAGACCGCTATCTGTTGATCAAGGAACCTTTATTTACCCAGAAAAAGGAAGAGTTAGAGCAGGATGAATCCCCAGTTTATTTGCTCGATGAGGAAGATGCCATAGTGATTGGAGAAAAGGCGAAAAACCCCTTTTTCGTCAGAGGTCAAATTGGTATGTCGGCAATGAGTTACGGGTCCCTGGGCGACCGTGCGATTACAACCTTATCAGAGGGGCTCGGGATTGCTAAAGGAACATGGATGAATACTGGAGAAGGCGGGCTTTCTGATTATCATTTAAAGGGCGGCGTTGATATTATCATGCAAATCGGTCCCGGTTTATTTGGGGTCAGGGACAAAGAGGGTAATTTTAGCTGGGATGCCTTAAAGGAAAAAAGTGAAATTCCTGAAGTGAAAGCATTTGAAGTTAAATTGGGTCAAGGTGCGAAAACCCGCGGCGGTCACATTGATGCCGAGAAAGTAACAGAAGAAATTGCAAGAATTCGAATGGTAGAACCGTTTAAATCGATCGATAGTCCGAACCGTTTTCGAGAATTCAGTGATTTCCCTTCATTATTTGATTTTATTGACCAGGTTCGGGAGCATTCAGGAAAGCCAGTGGGTATGAAAGTCGTTATAGGCAGTAGTCATGAAGCTGAAGAATTGGCAAAACATATTAAGGATACTGGAAAAAGCCCTGATTTTATTACCGTCGATGGCGGGGAAGGCGGGACAGGCGCCTCCTACCAGGAGTTGGCTGACAGTGTCGGTTTACCCATTAGGTCTGCACTGCCTTTAGTGGATCATGCCCTAAAAAAATATGGGGTACGTAATCAAGTGAAAATCATTGCCTCTGGAAAGCTAGTCTCACCAGATCGAATCGCGATTGCACTGGCCATGGGAGCTGATCTGGTTAATATAGCACGAGGATTTATGATTACAGTTGGCTGTATCCAGGCCCTCCAATGCGCATCGAATGCTTGTCCAGTTGGGGTAGCCACAACAGATCCTGAATTACAAAAAGGGCTCGTCATTGACGAAAAGAAATGGCGAACAGCGAATTATGTTATTACGATGCGAAAGGGATTATTTCGGATTGCTGCTGCGGCAGGGTTAGATTCCCCTATTCATTTTAAGCGTAAACACATTGTTTATAATGATGAAAAAGGTAGAGTGTGGTCACTGGATGATATGTATCAATCCATTGTTGAACAAGAAGAGAAGGTTGAGTAGTACGGACTGTTCTTGAGGTCTTATCGAATGATCGATAGGGCCTTATTTTTATTAAACACCGTAGCACCTAAGCTGGTTCTGAACCGGACACGACCTGGATGAATAGTTAACATGTGAATAGGAGCGAACATAAAGAAAATTATTGAGAGATTAGAGCGTTCCTTTGCAAGGGCGCTTTTTGGTGCAAAAAAGTTGTCGACTTATTTTGACAGAACTCTATGAGAAGGAGTAGAACTAAAACCTTGATATAGCCATGTTTATACATAAATCTATTAAATGAATTTTAGTGCTTGAAAGTATTTAGGCTTTAAATGACATTCTTGAGGAAAAATTTAGATAATTCTAAAATAGATATGCTGTAGTAATTATTCCAAAAAAAGGAGGAACTTACATGATTCAGCCACGTTCGCAAATTAACCAAATTGCTATGTATTCTCCGGGAAAGCCGGTTGAAGAATTGAAACGAGAGAAAGGGCTCTCGAAAATTATCAAGATGGCTTCGAATGAAAATCCATTCGGCTACTCTCCGCTTGCTGCAGAAGCTATACAAAGTGAAATGAAGGAGCTCCCGTTTTATCCCGAAGTGACGTCACCAATACTCGCTGAAAAATTAGCAAACAGGCTTGAGGTTTCCCCTGATCAAATCATATTTGGCAGTGGATCAGATGAGGTGATCCGCTTGTTATCAAGAACATATATAAATGAAGGCGATGAGGTCGTCATGGCCGGAGTCACGTTTCCACGGTACAAAACCAATGTGGTGATAGAAGGAGGGGTGCCGGTCGAAATCGATATGCAAAATGGAACACATGATTTGGACGCCATGTATCAGGCCATAAATGAGAAAACGAAGATGGTATTTGTGTGTAATCCAAATAACCCGACAGGAACGATTGTGGAAAAAGAAGCGCTTAGAAGGTTTATTGAAAAGGTACCCTCCCATGTCATGCTGGTTATGGACGAGGCTTACTATGAATACGCCGACTCCTCTCAATACTTGGAAACATTGCCGCTATTGAATCAATACGAAAATATGGTGATTTTAAGGACTTTTTCTAAGGTCTATGGACTTGCCGCATTGCGGATTGGTTATGGGCTTATGTCTTCTGAAATGGTTAGCCATTTACGTAAAGTGAAGGAACCTTTTAATGTGAATAGACTGGCCGAGGCGGCTGCCTCTGCTTCTCTTGACGATGATGAGTTCATGCATGAAAGTATCAATCTCAATCGGGAAGGCCGCGAATACTTGAATAATAGTTTTGATCACATGAACTTAGGCTATTTCCCGACACAAACCAACTTTATCATGGTCGATGTAGGGGCTCCGGCTGAAGAAGTGTATGAATATCTTCTCGATGAGGGGATTATCATTCGTCCAGGCCATTTGATGGGTTATCCGACGATGATTCGTGTCACGATTGGAAAAAAAGAAGATAATCAACGGTTTATTGAATGCTTGCAAGCCTATTTAGAGAAAAAGAACGCAAATGTCAATCAGTCTTAACAGGAAAGGATGTTGTAGTGTGGATATGCTCGAGCGATTTCCAGTGACGCAATATATCAATGAAGATGGTGAACTGATTAAACAAGAAGTACAGGAGGAGTTATCCCTAGACCTTGTCAAAATGTTTTATGAAAAAATGCTGCGGGCACGCATGATGGATAAAAAATGCGTCAACCTGCAGCGACAAGGGAAAATTGGTACCTATGTTCAATATGAAGGACAGGAGGCAGCACAGGTGGGCAGTGCGCTTGCGATCGAGGAAGGGGACTGGATGTTTCCTTCCTATCGAGACCACGCGGCAACGATGACGTTTGGTCATTCACTGCGCAACCTGCTCTTATATTGGGTAGGGCGGATCGAAGGCGGAATCCCCCCTGAAGGCAAAAACATTTTTCCACCAGCCGTCCCGATTGCCTCTCAATTGCTGCACGCGACTGGGGTAGCATGGGCGGAAAAGAAGAAGAATACCGACCGAGTATCGCTGGTGTATTTTGGGGACGGAGCAACTTCTGAAGGAGATTTTCATGAAGGGCTTAATTTTGCAAGCGTTTTCAAAGCGCCGGTCGTATTTTTAAATCAAAATAATGGGTACGCCATCAGTGTTCCTACTGAAAAACAGATGAACTCAAAGACGATTGCTCAAAAAGGGTTGGGGTATGACATCCCAAGCATTCGCATTGATGGTAACGATATTCTAGCTGTTTTTATAGAAACGAAAAAAGCAGTGGATCGTGCTCGACGGGGGGAAGGACCGACCTTAATTGAAGCGGTCACATGGCGGTACGGTGCCCACACGACAGCCGATGATCCGTCCAAATATCGTGATCAATCGGAAAGTGATCGGAGACGTACGACAACGGACCCGTTGCTGCGACTCGAAAAATATATGAAGAACGAAAACAGCTGGGACGAAGAATGGCTGGCTAGTATGGAGCAGAAAATCACGAATGAAATCAACACGGCTATATCTGAGATGAAAGATTACCCGAAAGCGGACATTGACCAAGTGTTTAGCCATGTATTCGAAAAGCCAACATGGACGATTGAGCAACAACGTGAACATCACATGTCTATCAAGAGGGGGAAGGTATAATGACGACAGCAGTTCAGGTGAAAAAACTGACGATGGTGCAGGCGGTTACGGATGCAATGAGAACAATGCTTGAAGAAGATGAATCCGTTTTGGTTCTTGGGGAGGACGTAGGACAGAACGGTGGTGTATTCCGTGCGACAGATGGTTTGTTTGAGCAATTTGGTGAGGAGCGGGTGATTGATACCCCGCTTGCGGAATCCGGCATTGTCGGGACATCGATTGGGCTTGCGGTCAATGGCTTCCGTCCGATTGCTGAGATGCAATTCTTAGGATTCATTTATCCAGCATTTAACCAACTGATGACCCATGCCACAAGGATGCGTCAGCGTTCAATGGGGAGATACACCGTACCGATGGTGATCAGAGCGCCGTATGGTGCAGGAGTCAAAGCTCCGGAGATTCATTCAGATAGTGTTGAAGCATTATTTACACATATCCCTGGCTTGAAGGTAGTTATTCCTTCGAATGCTTATGATGCGAAAGGCTTGCTGATCGCAAGTATTGAAGATCCGGACCCCGTACTTTTTTTAGAGCCGATGAGATGTTACCGCTCCTCTCGCACAGAGGTGCCCGATGAGAAATATTCGATTGAACTCGGGAAAGCGTCTTATGTCAAAGAAGGCAGTGACGTAACTGTGATGACATGGGGTGCAATGGTCCCTGATACGGTAAAAGCCGTAGAAAAGTTTGAGAAAGAACATAATGCCACATGTGATGTCATTGATCTGAGAACATTGTATCCATTAGACAAAGATACAATCGCAGAGTCTGTGAAAAAAACGGGACGGGTCGTCATTATCCATGAAGCACCATCAGCTGGAGGGGTGAATGGAGATATTATTTCAGTCATTAATGACACATCCTTTTTCTACTTGAAGGCACCAATCCAAAAGGTGACAGGATTCGATACACCAGTCCCTGTGTATTCGCTTGAGCAGGAATATTTACCAAGCAGCGAGAAGATTATCAGTGCCCTTAACACAACACTTTCGTACTAGTCGAAATACAGGAAGGAGGACATGAATATGGACGTAAAATTACATGACATTGGTGAGGGGATGCACGAAGCTGAAATCCTTCATTATTTTGTGAAGAAAGGAGAGCCCGTCAAAAATGATGCTCCATTGGTTGAAATTCAAACAGACAAAATGACAGCGGAATTGACGGCTCCATCTGACGGAATAATAGGGGACATCAAGTTTGAACTAGGGGAAGTCGTTGAAGTAGGAACGACTATTTTAACTATTACAACCGATCAAAAGGAACCATCACCTAATCTCGAACCAACGGTGAAGGCTTCACCATCGGAAGCAAGCGGGGGAGTAGCGACACAGCCTGCCACTAGGACGTTAGATAGATGGCTACCTATGAATCGGGTTATGGCTTCGCCTCATACAAGGAGAGTGGCCAGGGAAAATGACGTGAATATTAAAAACGTAACAGGAACAGGTCGGGCTGGACGCGTATTGGATGAGGATATTTTTGCCTATATCGAAGCGCAGACACAGGCTGCTCCGGTTGCTGAGGAAAAAAGCCATCAAGATGAGGTAGTCATTCAAAATTCTAAGGAAGTGGATGAAACTGTCCAAACGATTCCGTTCAAAGGCCGTCGTAAGCAGATAGCCAAAAAAATGACGCAATCTCTTTATACAGCTCCACATGTTACCCACTTTGACGAAGTGGACATGACGGAATTGTTACATTTGAAAAAGCAGCTAAAGGAAGGGACAACTCGTCAACCAGGGATCTCAATCTCCGTAGCAGCTTTTTTTATCAAAGCATTGCAGCTTTCTTTAGAGGAATTCCCGATATTTAACTCGAAATTAGATGAAGAGAAGGAAGAAATTTATTTAGAATCCTCTTATAACATTGGGCTGGCTACAGGAACAGATAAAGGCTTGATTGTTCCGGTTTTAAAAAATGTAGAAAATCTATCACTGGTAGAAATCCACGAACAGATGAAGACATTGACGAAAAAGGCCACAGAGAACAAGCTTTCCGGTCAGGATTTAAGAGGAGGAACGTTTACCATTAGCAACGTAGGGCCAATGGGCAGTACAGGGGCCACCCCGATTTTGAACTATCCGGAAACAGGCTTAATGGCATTTCATAAAACGAAGAAGATGCCAGTCGTTATCAATGATGAAATTGTCATAAGGGAAATGATGAACGTCACTTTGACCTTTGACCATCGTGTCGCAGATGGATCGCAATCGATCGCGTTCACGAATAAGTTTATTGACTACATTGAAAAACCTCATTTGATGTTAGTGGAGTTGACTTAGAGGGGCCGTTTGAATTTTCCCCATCATTTCAGTGATGGGGAAAATTCACTGAAGCCTAGTTAAACCCGGGAAAAGACATAGAAACGGGCGTCCATAAACGGTGATAGCATCAACTGTTTGTTATTGGAAAAAGAAGATATAACGGTTGGTTTTTAATCATACTAGAGAGGGGAATTTCATGAAAAAAAGGAAGCCTTCATTTCTCGTGTCAAGTCTCATCATTCTTTTTATTATCGCTATTCTTGGTGTAAGTATTTTGGTTTATGGAGCAGCTCCTCATATTCCTATTGTACTCGCGGCCATCATTGTGGCGCTCTATGGCTTAAAGCTTGGTTACAAGTGGAAAGAATTGGAGCAAGCCATGACTAAAGGTGTATCCTATGGAATCCCAGCCATTTTAATATTAAGTTTAATCGGGATCCTTGTCGGCGTCTGGGTGCTCAATGGCACCGTTCAAACGATCACGTATTATGGACTTCAAGTGTTGTCTCCATCGATCTTTTTAGTAACTGCGGTTATCATCACCGCAGTGGTCGCTATCATGACAGGAAGCTCTTGGAGTGCCATTAGTACGATTGGTATTGCGTTAATGGGTGTTGCTTACGGTATGTCTATTTCTCCGAACATTACCGCTGGTGCGATCGTGTGTGGGGCGATGTTTGGTGACAAACTCTCTCCTCTTTCAGATACAACCAACCTAGCCGCCGCAACGGCGAAGGTGGATATTTTTCAGCATATTAAGCACATGCTTTGGACGACAGTCCCCAGTTTACTCATAACCCTGGCGATTTTCGCGTTTATCGGTTTTACTTCAGATCGCAGTGCCGCTGATACAGGTAAAGTGGATGCCATGATGACGACATTGAATAATGAATTCATGCTGACACCCATCGCTCTCATCTCACCACTGTTAATCATCTTTTTGGCCTTTAGAAAAGTGAGCCCGATTCCATCATTGATTATCGGTTTAGTCGCAGCTGTTTTAACATCGTTTTATACCGTATCAGGCGTATCCTTTGGTACGATTATGAATACCGCCCACTTTGGTTACACGGCAGAAACAGGTGACGAAGCCATAGACAGTCTGTTGTCCCTAGGGGGATTAGACAGTATGTTATTCGGTGTATCGTTAATTTTGATGGCGCTTTCTTTTGGTGGGATCATTCGGGAAATTGGCTTGGCCCATGCCATCATTGATGGAATGAGGAGTTTTTTAAGAAGTCGAGGAAATGTTATTTCGTCAACGGTGCTTTCTTGCTTAGGGATCAATGTCGTTGTGGGAGAACAGTACTTGTCCATTATTTTACCCGGTCAAATGCTTGAAGAAAGCTACGAAGAGGCAAATCTCCATCCTAAAAATATGTCACGTACGCTTGAAGATGCGGGGACCCTAATTCATCCACTGATACCTTGGGGAGTAACAGGTGCATTCATCATGACAACATTAAATGTAGGTGTCGGCTACATTCCGTTCTCTTTTATTTGTTTTATCTCACCAATTATTGCAATTATATATGGATACTCGGGTTTTACGTTAACACCGATGGGAAAAGAGAAACTGGTTCACATTGATGAAAAACAAGCCGCTTCCGGATCAGCAAAGAATGGGTAAGTAGCGGGTAAATTTGTTTGCATGGGGGGTGATTGTGCCTTCCATGCTTTTATTATGTGATAAAATTTTTCAAGAGGAGGAATAACAGTGCATACATATAAAAAAACAATCGAGTTTAAGGGGAGAGATCGTACATTCCATTATGCCTGTCCCCAAAAAATAAACAAACCATTGCCCATTGTATTTGGTTTTCATGGGGCCGGAAGCAGTGCCCGTCATCACATGAAGATTACGAGGTTTCATGAAAAAGCGGAGGATTATCAGATGATGGCAGTATTTCCTGAAGCTGTCCAACTCGACAGGTCTGACCGTATGTCAAAACAATGGAATGAAGGCAGAAGGAAAAACGCTGCATATCAAAATGATGTAGATGATGTAGGTTTTATAGTAAAGCTGATCGATTGGTTGAAACATGAGTTTTCAATTGACGAAGATCGCGTTTATGCAACGGGATTTTCTAATGGGTCTGCTTTTAGCATGAGAATTGCTTTAGAATGTCAAGATGTCATCACAGGTGTTGGCGGTGTTGCGGGGCCTATAGTGCGCGATATGGCAGAAGATGGTGAGTGGCGTAAATCGATGCCAATGCTCTTCATTATGGGAACGGATGATAGCATGGTTCCTTATGACGGGGAGTACAACTCTGAGTACATGATTGATCAGCTTTTATCGGCACAGGAAACAGCAAGGTTTTTTGCAAAATCCTGGCCTGAATCATCATTAGAATTGAAGGAAGAAATCACTGCATTAAACGAGCCTTCGATATTCAAATATACCTATCATCAGCACGAGTCAGTTGTCTTTTACTCAATTAATGGTGGTGGACACACATGGCCTGGAGGCCCTGACACACAGGCTTCCTCTCTGACTGGGGAGGTGAACACACAACTGGATGCGTCCCAATTGATCTGGGACCATTTGAAAAACTTTCGGAAAGAATGAAGGAAACCTAGCGTTGGAAGATGAATCATTTTATAATAGCAAAAGCAGCATTCCTTCTTTCGAAGGAATGCTGCTTTCAAAAAAATGACCAAATGACACTACAGTACTGATAATGCAGCGATGGCTGTCAGAGGTAGAATAAACCTTCCAATGCCGCCACCATATCCATAACCTGGGAAGCCATACCCGCCGTATCCATAGCCATAGCCAGGATAGCCAAATCCCCATTGCCTTGAATTGTTTGCCGGGTGCTGGTTAGCTAACGTTAAATGGACATTTTCTCCATCCACATGATCGATGAAAACATTGAAAGAATCTCCAAAAACGGTTTGTATGTTCACCTTTTTATTCATATGCTGTTTGCAAAGATGGAACATATGCTCCATATGTTTTGGATCAACGTTCATATTCCCCATAGAATTTGGATTCATATTTGCATTCATACCTGCATTCATATTTGCGTTCATACCATGATGCATTGTGTTCAACCCCTTCCTAAATTCTGTGTACTAATCTTATAAAAACATTCCCTATCAAGATATTCATTTCCAGGGCACATGTGTATATAGCAAGTTAAAATGGGCGTGACATTTGCAGTGCCCTATCACTTACATTTAATGGATGACCTGAGGTGGGGATATATGGGTTTTGATATTGGGGCGGATTCCTTGTTTATCTTTTTATTTTGATGTAATGTGTAAAATGGACTTTTTTT
Source organism: Halobacillus shinanisalinarum (assembly GCF_022919835.1). Classification (NCBI taxonomy): domain Bacteria; kingdom Bacillati; phylum Bacillota; class Bacilli; order Caryophanales; family Bacillaceae; genus Halobacillus; species Halobacillus shinanisalinarum. The sequence goes on from NZ_CP095074.1 coordinate 3,304,308, forward strand.
AATAATGATATTTTTATCAAGAACTGGTCCGAAGAAGCTTTTGCAATCAGTAAGTTGTTTGCTTGATAGATAAGAAGGAATAGAATTGGACATTCAAGCCTTCTCGGTTAAGAAGGCTTTTTAATTTGGTCATAAATAGCGAAAAGAGGGATAGGAAAATGGAACAACAAATAAAAGGAAATGCCTGGGCGTTACTTCCTTTCGCGATATTCATCCTATTATTTATTGGCTCAGGTATCTTAACAGGTGACTTTTACAAGATGCCTGTACTTGTGGCTTTATTTATAGCGATTGCAGTCGCACTAATGATGAACCGGAAAACAGATTTTCAAACTAAGATTACACAGCTAACAGAAGGAGGAGGCCACCCCAATATCATTCTAATGGTAGTGATCTTCCTGTTAGCCGGGGCTTTTGCTAAAGTAGCTGAAGGGGTTGGAGCAGTTGACTCCACCGTGAATTTAGGGCTGTCTTTCTTGCCTGGGAGCCTATTGATCGTCGGCTTATTTGTAATAGCCTGCTTCATTTCGGTTTCCATGGGTACATCAGTGGGAACAATCGTAGCCCTCGCTCCGGTTGGGTTAGGAATTGCTGAACAAACCGATGTTAACGTTGCTTTAACAATGGGCGCGGTTATCAGCGGAGCAATGTTTGGTGATAATTTATCGGTCATTTCTGATACGACGATCGCTGCTGTCCGTACTCAAGGGACGGAAATGAAGGAGAAATTTAGAGCAAATTTCTTCATCGTTCTGCCGGCGGCCATCATTACAGCGATTATCTTTTTTATCCTGACAGCAGATGCTTCCTCAGCGATGCAGAATGAGCATCCTTATAATCTGATAAAAGTGTTACCCTATTTAGCTGTGCTCCTATTTGCTATAGCCGGAGTGAACGTCATTTATGTATTGCTCGGCGGCATATTATTTGCCGGCATTGTCGGGCTGATCCTTGGAGAAATTTCCATGATGGACTATATCACCTTGATCGGTGATGGGTTTGTCAGTATGCAAAATCTTGCAATGATCGCGATTCTCCTGGGTGGACTTGTGGAGCTAATTAAGCAAAATGGCGGCATTGAATTTTTGCTGCAAAGCATCAGTAAAAGAATAAATAATGACAGAGGTGGGGAGCTTGGAATCGCGGGTCTTGTCAGTACGGTAAACTTCTCAACAGCTAACAACACGATTGCGATCATAACAGCCGGTCCGCTTGCGAAGCAGATTTCTGATCGCTTTGACATCGCACCTCGCCGCTCGGCCAGCATGCTCGATATATTTGGCAGTACGGTTCAAGGTCTGATCCCTTATGGGGCCCAAATGCTAGCAGTAGCAGGAGTCGCCAGTATTTCTCCCATCGCTGTTGTCCCTTATTGTTTTTACCCGATGCTGATCGGGATCTCAGGATTGCTCGCAATTGCCTTTCGATTTCCTCGTTTTACAATTACAAAAAAAGACTAATGCCTACATGAAAAAGGAGCCCATTGAAGGCTCCTTTTTTGATTTCTTACTGTATATCTGTCCCAAGTACAGCTACATACTGAATATCATTCATAACCGAAAACTTCGAACCATCCCAGCTCAAAGGAGTTTGAACCACCCCAAGTCCATCTGCATGGTATCTTCCAGCAATTTCTTGAAAAACAAACAATTCGTACACGCCATCCCCTTGAAAATCGATAGGATAAAGCACATTTAATCCAGAAACCCATCCCTCAATCGGTTCTTTTAATGTTCCATCAGGTTGGTAGATCTCCGACAAATAGTCTCTTCCTTTGTTCTGGATATCGATCGTGTAGGTGAGATTGAGAGTTCGATTCACCACATCAACCTTGTAATGATCCCTATAGATTACATCGTACACAAAGGAGTCATCGAACTTCTTGTAATCAAACAATTCCTTCGCCTGGTTGTTAAGGAAGGAGTAAACATAATAATAACCAAATCCGCCGCTTCCCCCGGAGTTAATACTGATTAAAATATCATCCACTCGATCTCCGTTAAAATCCCTAGGAAAATTGAGGGTTGATAGCCTGCATTTGATTCTAAAGGGATACTGTAGGCAGCGTTCGTTCTTCCGTCTTGAATAACGAGTGTAATCTCTGTGGTGAATGGACTTGTGCTACCGTCAGGCTTTTGTCCAATTAAATAGACATGATCAGGGATACCATCACCATTCACATCCCCTTGTTTGGACGTTAGGATGGATGGCGGCTGTCTCATGTAATAAGGATTAGAATACATATTTTCCTCCATTATCGTTTTATATACCTGTGCTATCATACGCCCAATTTTAAAAAGTGTTCACAGTCCATCATCACTTAGAATTCGGGCCTTACCTGGCTTAAGCGTTGTTATATCTTTTTCGTATGCAAAACGAACGTTATCAATATTTTATGTATGCAAAACGGAGTGTTACTTTATAATTATGAGATAGTTCTGAAAATTGAATAGAATCCATTTAGAGAAAAGGAGTGGGTGAAATGCATAAAGTCAAGGCTAAACTTGGTGACAGATGGCAGATGGAGGAACTGGGTGTAAGTTTAAAAGGTTCTTCTGTTCAATTGAACGAGGAGGATATGGATGGGGGAGAAAACACATGGAATGCCCCTGTCTCGGGGACGATTTACGGTACATTATTGAACTATAAAGGGGCTCTTAAAAAAATGGGGGAAGCTTTACATAACGATCCATATAAAGCACCTCCAAAAGCCCCCATTATGTATATTAAGCCGCAAAACACGGTAATTGGGCATCAAGCCTCTATTCCTTTACCTGATGACATGGAGGAACTTGAGGTAGGCGCATGTCTGGGTATAGTGATGGGCAAAAAAGCTGCCCGAGTAAAGGCAGAGCAAGCTTTTGATTATATTGAAGGATACACGGTAGTTAATGATATTAGTGTCCCTCATGAAAGTGTATTTAGGCCTGCAGTAAAACATAAAGCTCGTGACGGATTTTGCCCCATTGGTCCATGGATCATCGAAAAAAATGCTGTGCCAAATCCAGACCAACTAGGCATACAAGTCTATATTAATGGGGAATGGAAGCAAAGTAATAATACGGAGAATCTCGTCCGCTCCGTTTCACGATTGCTTGCCGACGTAACGGAATTTATGACATTAGAAAAAGGAGACACCTTACTTGTCGGTGTTCCGGAAGATCCGCCGCTTGCCAAAGACGGAGATCACATTCGTATTGAGATTGATCAAGTAGGTGTGCTTGAAAATGTCGTGAGTAAAAATAAAGCTTTTGGGAGGAATGAATCATGAAGACAGCACGTGTTGCTTTTGAAGGCGATATTCATCATGTGACAGAATCCGCTGAGGGAATCCAACTGGAAAACGGAAAACTCATTTCAGAGGAAGACGTGGTATGGCTGCCGCCGGTTGAGCCACGGACAAGTTTTGCACTCGGTCTGAACTATTTTGACCATGCGAGTGAACTTTCCTTCAAAGCACCGGAAGAACCACTGGTTTTTCTGAAAGGCCCGAATACGTTTGTCGGTCATCGGGGAAAAACGTATCGACCATCAGATGTCACTAACATGCATTATGAGTGTGAATTAGCTGTAGTAATCGGCCGGCAAGCGAAAAATGTAAAACGTGAAGAAGCGTACAACTATATTTCTGGTTATACGATTGCCAATGATTATGCTATTCGTGATTACTTAGAAAATTATTACCGACCGAACTTGAGGGTGAAAAACCGGGATCATTGTACACCGATTGGTCCATGGTTGGTTGATGCTGATGACGTTGGCAACCCTATGAATCTTGCATTACGCACGTATGTAAACGGCGAGATCGTACAGGAAGGTTCGACGAAAGACATGATTTTTGATGTTCCTGTATTGGTTGAGTACCTCAGCAGTTTTATGACCTTAAGTCCAGGGGATTTAATTTTAACAGGAACGCCTAAAGGGACAGTGGACACCAAAGTTGGAGATGAAGTAGTTACGGAAATCGAAGGGCTGGGCCGTCTCGTTAATACGATCACAGATGAGGATGCATAAATGGGGAGGAGGAAAGTAAAATGCCGCATGTCATAGTGGAATATACAGATAACCTTACGCCCCATACAGACATCTCCGACTTGTTGAAAAAAATAAGCGATGTTTTGATTGCGCGAAATGAGACATATCCAGTTGGCGGCGTCCGCGTCAGAGCATATGAGGTGAAAAATTACCGAATTGCTGACGGGAAAGAAGATGATGCGTTCGTCCATGCTATTTTCAAAATTGGCAAAGGGCGAAGTGAAGAGGTAAAACAATCTACATGTGAAGAGATTTTTGCAGTGATGAAAAATCACTTTGCTTCGATATCTGATGAAAGTTACTTGGCTTTATCGTTAGAACTCGTAGAATTCCAACATAAAACGTATAAATATAACAATATCCACAGTCGTTTTAAATGACCTTCCCTGTTAAAAGATGGTTTGTTGCATAAAGGCTAGACATTCTTGGGAGGTAGATTTTTACACGGATCTTTGAAAGCGTTTTCTGTATATAATCAAAATTATTTAACAAAAGGAGCATTACTTATGACTGTTGCTGGCTCATTAAAACGAAAAAATTTGTTTATTGGTGGAAGGTGGCAAGAGGCGGAGCACTATATAGAACTTACATCACCCTATAATGGTGAGGTATTATGTGAGATCCCATCAGCAACGGAAGCAGAAGTAGAGCAAGCAATAGTTGCTGCCACTCAAGCTCGAGGTGATATGAAGAAATTAGCAGCCTATCAACGTGCAGACATTCTTGAAGAACTTTCGTATCTACTAAAATCTCGTAAGGAGGAAGCGGCTCAACTCATTGCATTAGAGGCATCAAAACCAATAGCAACTGCAAGAGGAGAAGTGGAACGGACGATTCAAACCTATAAGTTTGCTGCCGAAGAGGCGAAGCGAAATCACGGTGAAATGATCCCGCTTGATGCAACACCAGGGGGACAGGGACGTGTTGGATACACGAAATATGAACCTCTCGGAGTAATTGGCGCGATTACCCCATTCAACTTCCCAATGAATCTAGTGGCACATAAAGTCGGACCAGCCATAACTGCAGGAAACACAATTGTTTTGAAGCCTGCATCGCAAACCCCTCTATCTGCCTATTTTCTGGCTGAATTGCTTGAAGAAGCCGGTCTTCCTGCTGGAGCATTAAATGTTGTGACAGGGAAAGGCAGAATCGTTGGCAACCAGATCGTTGAAGACGATCGGATCAGCATGATCACATTTACCGGCAGCCCAGAGGTAGGGAAAGAGATTCGCAGTAAGGCAGGCCTGAAGAAAGTGACCTTAGAATTAGGATCTAATGCTGCGCTAATTGTCGACAAGGATGTTGCCATTGATGGAATTATTTCACGATGTGTAACAGGTGCCTTTAGCTTTCAAGGCCAAGTATGTATCTCGCTGCAGAGAATTTACGTTCATGAAGACCAGTATGAGGAATTTGTTGACCGTTTTATTGAAGAAACAAACCAGTTAAAGCTTGGAGATCCGTTAAATGAGGATACTGATGTTTCCGCATTGATTACGCAAGGAGATGTAACGCGTTCCCTTGAGTGGATCGAGGAAGCCATACAGGGAGGAGCTAAGATAGCCACGGGGGGTAAGTCGGAAGGAAATGCACTTTTACCAACCGTCCTGCTTGATGTTCAGCCTGCTATGAAAGTCTCCTGTCAAGAGGTGTTTGCTCCGATTGTTTTGATTGATAAAATCACTTCTGTTGAGGAAGGGATCGAGAAAGTGAATGATTCTAGGTTTGGGCTGCAGGCAGGTATTTACACAGAACAGGTGTCTACAGCACTTGATGCTGCCGATCGTCTTGAAGTTGGCGGTGTGATCATCAATGATTTTCCAACTTTTCGCGTAGATAACATGCCATATGGCGGAGTGAAGGAGAGCGGCACTGGTAAAGAAGGCGTAAAGTATTCCTTTGAGGAAATGTCGCAAATGAAATTGGTCGTTTTTAACCGATATTCATGATGGAGGAGGTAGAACATGCTAGGACTAGAGGATGCTTCGATTGCTTTTGTTTGGATTGCCACGGTTCTGTCTGGTATCGGGTGTGTGATCTTCGGCGCACTGATGTGGAACCGCGGAGGTGAAGGCGAATGAATTTTTCGGTTTTAATCCCGTTATGTATTGTTTATATAGCAATAATGTCATGGCTTGCTTATTACGGTTATAAAAAGACGACCTCCCAAGCAGATTACCTTGTAGGGGGACGAAATATAAACCCGATTGTCATGGCCTTATCCTACGGTGCGACCTTTATCAGTTCCTCTGCTATGGTCGGTTTTGGCGGGGTCGCATCTATCTATGGGTTCGGTCTGTTATGGCTGGCTTTCTTAAATATTGTACTTGGAGTATTTGTTGCGTTCGCTGTCTTTGGGAAAAAGATCAGAAGGCTTTCGATCAAATTGGACGCAACAACGTTTCCCGCTTTACTCGGGAGGCACTATGATTCTAAGTTTATTACTGTATTTTCAGGAGCCGTTATTTTTATCTTCATGCCTGCCTACACAAGTATTGTATTAATTGGTGGGGGGCGTTTTTTGCAGGAAACCTTATCGATAAACTTCAACGTTGCTTTACTGGTTCTTGCTGTTGTGATTGCTTTGTACGTGATTGGCGGGGGGATTAAGGCGGTTATGTACACAGATGCATTTGGTGCTGTAATCATGTTGATCGGCATGTGCATCTTCCTATTTGTCAGCTATCAAGCAGTAGGGGGCGTCGTTGATGGACATCAGATGCTAGCTTCTTTGAAAAACATGGTGCCAAAATCTCTTGCTTCTCAAGGACATCAGGGGTGGACGAGCATGCCGGTATTTGGCTCACCGATATGGTGGACGCTCGTGAGTACCATTATCATGGGGGTTGGAATTGGCGTATTGGCACAACCTCAATTAGCGATGCGTTGTATGACCGTGAAAGACGATAAGGCGTTATATCGGTCTGTCCTTGTTGGCGGGATTTTCATCTTTTTCATGACAGGTGCTGCTTATATGATCGGACCGCTCAGTAATGTTTACTTTATGGAAACAGCAGGTGAGCTTTCGATAAATATGGCAGGTGGAAATGCTGACCTCGTGATTCCGATGTTCATTAATGCACTCATGCCTGATTGGTTTATCTATGTATTTACCTTGACTTTGTTGTCAGCGACGATCTCGACAGTAAGTTCATTGATTCATGTGCAAGCCGCAGCCTTCGGTGAAGATATTTTAAAAACATTAGGCATTCATACAGTCCTAGGAAATAAAATAAGCCCGGCAAGGCTCGGCGTAATCGTAGGGGTCCTCCTCGCCGTTATCTTGGCCTATCTTCTTCCAGGAGGTGTCATCGCCCAAGCCACTTCTTTCTGGTTTGGCATTTGTGCAGCAGGGTTCCTCCCTGCCCTTATTGGAGCATTTTATTGGAAAAAAGCATCAAGAGCAGGGGCCGTGTCAAGTATCATTGTTGGTTTTGCTGTGAGTATATTCGGCTTTCTATTTTTACATGAAAAGCAATCTGTCGCTTTTGGATTGTCTGAGGCATTATTCGGAAAAGGATACTTACTGGCCTATCCATGGACCCATGTGGATCCACTGTTTTATGCCTTACCTTTATCAACGATCGTATTCATTTCCGTAAGTCTGTTTGGTTCAAAAGGACAGATCCGACATGAAATCGATACGAATCAGGTGGATGCCGTTCGTTAGGTAATTAGGGCAGATTAGCACTCGGGAAATCGCTGCGGCTCCATGGGAAAAACCGTTAGGGAAGAATTCTACAAAGGTTTGGAAAGAATCTTTTGGAATTAAGTCAGAATAATTACGGATTTGGGCAGAATCTATTTTGAATATGACCAGAGCGCTCCAAGGTGAAATAAAAGGCGTCGTGTGAATCAATCACACGACGCCTTTTCAATGTCTATAGCTAAATGAGTTCCAAATTGGCTTCAACTGTTTCGAACGATTGGATCAGTCTTCTTGATGCCTTTGTCAAGTAACGGTTTTTATGCCAAATGATGACTGACTCAGCTTCAATGCTAGCATTTTTTAATTCATAGCTTCGAATGTTTGAAAAAGAAAAGGCGGACAGAGTGGATTTTGGAATAATGGTGGCTCCAACACCGCTTGCTGTCAATGACAACAGCATCGTGGGATCTGGACACTCACAAATAACAATAGGATCAAAGCCATGATTTCGACACTCATCTACGATTAATTCAAATTGTCCGGTACCGCTAATCCGATGAAGAAGCATGAGCGGAATGTCTTGTAAGCTTTCCATTTCCACTTCCTTGACGTCTGGGGGAAACAGCTCCCAGGATGCAGGGGTAACAAGAACATAAGGTTCAGAAGGAAGCGGAATCATATCGAATTCCTCAAGCTCTATAGGAAGCCGGACGACGGCCATTTCGATTTCCCGGTTTCGGATACATTCAGCTAGGAAATACGTATCGCCTTCACGAAGCTGATAGGAGAGATTTGGAAAGTCTGTGCGCATTTGCTGTAACGGTTCTGTTAGAAAGGAGAAGCAGGATTTATTCGAACCTAAATGAAGCGTACCGCTGATTCCTTCGTTCGTTTCCTTAACTTCTGCTAATGTTTCTTCTATATCATTAAGGATCTTACCAGCTTTCTCATATAAAACTTCACCAGCATTTGTAAGTTCTAACTTGCGGCCTTGTCGGTCGAATAACTTCAGTTCCAGTTCATCTTCCATAAGTTTGATTTGCTGACTGAGCGGTGGTTGGGCCATATGAAGCTTTTTCGCCGCCTTCGTTACTTGACCTTCTTCAGCTACTGTTCGAAAATAACGCAACTGTCTTACATCCATGATTTCACTCCATTCTGTTGAGTAGTAAAGGACGCAGGATTACATGTATATGAAAAACATATACAAAATAAATTATTTGAATATTTTTAATATACTGAGGGCTGTGATAATTTAAATATACAGAGCTAATTAACTATTTGCAAACGCTTTCTGAAATGAAGGGTTATTTTTTCACTAGTAAAGTAAGCGTTATCAAAAAAGGAGGATTATCATGAGCGATGTAAGTTTAGCAGACATTAATGAGGCAGGAAAAAGAGTTATATCCGAGATTCACGATATTCAATTGTATATTGATGGATCGTTCGTGGATGCCGAGAGTAAAGAACAATTTGAAAATGTAAATCCATTTACGAATGAAAAGATCAATCAGGTGGCCTCGGGAGACCGGGCGGATATTGAAAAAGCGGTAAAAGCGGCAAGGAAAGCCTTTAAAGGCGAATGGGGAAATCTCCCGCTGAAGGAACGCTTGAGCTACATTTATAAGATTGCGGATTTGATTGATGAACATATTGAAGAAATAGCCCCGTTAGAATCCTTTGACACGGGCCTGCCGGTGAGCCAAACCAAAAAAATGGTGGCACGAGCAGCTCAGAACTTCAGATTCTATGCTGAAATGGTATCAAGTCGACTAGTAGGGGATGCCTACCAGGTTGATGATCAATTTCTAAATTACACGATCCATAAGCCAGTTGGAATTGCCGGGTTAATTACACCGTGGAACGCGCCGTTTATGCTGGAAACATGGAAGATTGCCCCGGCTTTAGCAACAGGAAATACGGTGGTGTTGAAGCCAGCAGAGTGGTCGCCGCTGACAGCAAATCGTTTAGCCGAAATCATTGATAAAGCTGGTCTCCCTGATGGGGTATTCAATGTCGTTCATGGCTATGGAGAAAAGGCGGGGGCTTCCTTAGTTGCTCATGAAGATGTTGAGTTGATTTCATTCACAGGTGAAACGACCACAGGGTCAGAAATCATGAAAAATGGTGCCGACTCATTAAAACAATTTTCCATGGAGTTAGGCGGCAAGTCACCGATTATTGTCTTTGAAGATGCTGATATGGAACGCGCACTAGACGCTTGTACGTGGGGGATCTTCTCATTCAACGGGGAACGCTGCACAGCAAACTCAAGGTTATATATCCATGAAGATGTGGCAGAGGACTTCATTTTGAAGCTAAAAGATCGGGTTCAGAACATTGTGGTGGGTGATCCAATGAAAGAAGACACGCAGGTCGGCCCACTTATTCACACCGATCACTATGAAAATGTGAAAAATTACTTAGACATAGCGGAACAAGAAGGATGCCAGGTAATTAGTGGAACAGTTCCTGACGAATTTAGCCGCGGCAATTTTATTGCACCGACATTATTGTTAAACGCGACCAACTCGATGCAAGTCATTCAGGAGGAAATATTCGGCCCAGTCATTGCTGTAATGACATTTAAAGATGAAGAAGAGGTTATCGAAAAGGCCAATGATGTCCGTTATGGATTAGCCGGTTATGTGTGGACGAAAGACCTTCAGCGTGGGCACCGAGTAGCGCAAGCTGTTGATTCAGGAATGTTATGGATCAACTCACAAAATGTCCGTGATTTACGCACACCATTTGGAGGGTCTAAGCATAGCGGAATCGGTCGTGAAGGCGGTCATTACGCATTTGAATTTTACACAGAAGTCCAGATCATTCATGTGGCGTTGGGAGATCACCGCATCCCTCAATTTGGAAAATAAATCATTGTAACAACCAAGGAGGAATCGATTATGCCTGCAAAGACAGGAGCGCAGTATAAAGAGAAGTTAAAAAATGCAAAAAATAATATTTACATTCATGGCGAGCGTGTTGAGGATCCTACGACACATCCCGCTTTTAAAAATGTCATCCAATCAATGGCAGACTTGTACGACCTTCAGTATGAAAAGCCTGATAAGATGCTCTACACTTCACCCCAGACAGGCGACCAAGTAGGAATGACCTTTTTTCGTCCAGAGACGATTGATGATCTCGTCAAACGAAGAGAAGCGATTCAGGAATGGGCGCGGCTTTCCGGTGGATTGTTGGGGCGTTCGCCTGACTATTTGAATGCTGAAGTGATGGCAATGGGTGTGGCTAACGATCTATTTGGTGAAGATGATCCAATGTTTGCAGAAAATGCCAGGAACTATTATGACTATGCGCGTGAGAATGATATCAGCTTGACACACACGCTGATTCACCCGCAAGTCAACAGACAAAAGGCTCAACATGAACAAGATGATGCCAATGTTGCCCTTCACCTCGTTGAGAAACGATCAGATGGCATCATTGTTGATGGTGCACGTTTACTTGCGACACAGGGTGGGATTACAGATGAAATCCTTGTTTTCCCATCTACGGTGAAAAAAGCTGGAGAACAAGATGATCCGTATTCCTTAGCCTTCGTCGTTCCAAATAACACGCCTGGACTCAAATACATTAGCCGTGAATCGTTTGATTATGGCAAAAACAATTGGGACCATCCGCTAAGCAGCCGCTTTGAAGAAGGAGATGCCATTGTTTATTTTGACAACGTATTTGTCCCTTGGGAAAAAGTATTTGTTTGTGGAAACTCTTCCATCTGTAACCGGACGTTCCTTGAAACCAATGCCGTCGTGCATATGTCCCACCAAGTTGTAGCCAAAAACATTGTGAAAACGGAATTCTTACTGGGCGTGGTGCTAAGCCTAATGGATTCCATCGGGATTGATAAATTCCAGCATGTTCAAGATAAAGGTACAGAAATCATGCTTACGTTAGAAACGATGAAGTCACACTTATTTAAAGCAGAACACAATGCCAAACTCGACAAGTGGGGGACGATGACACCGGATTTTGAAGCATTGAATGCAGCAAGAAACTGGTATCCAAGAATATACCCTCGCTTAGTAGAAATCTTGCGCATCCTCGGAGCTTCAGGGTTAATGGGGATTCCTACAGAAGCAGATTTCCATCATGAAGAAATCGGGCCGCTAGTAAACCGCGCGCTGCAATCTAAGAATCTAGAAGGTTATGAACGTGTGAAACTATTCCGCTTAGCCTGGGACTTAACAATGAGTGCTTTTGGCAGCAGACAAATGCATTATGAATATTACTTCTTCGGCGATCCTGTCAAAATGGGCATGACGTATTTTGAACAATTCAATAAAGAGCCATATAAGGATTATATCCAGGACTTTTTGAAAAAAGTAAAGGCTCCAAAGCCTAATTATACAAACGTATAAGGAGTGAGAGGGATGAACTTTGATATTATCCGTGCCGGAAGGGCCGTTTTACATGTAACTGATTTAGAGAGATCAAGAGCTTTCTACGAGGCTCTTGGCTTTATAGAAACAGCGTCAGATAGTGAACAAATTTTCCTTAGAGGACTTGAGGAACACAACCACCACAGTCTGTTATTGAAGAAAAAAGAAACACCTGTAGTTGAAGCGATCAGTTACAAAGTGAAATCAGAAGAGGACTTGGACCGACTAGCTGCCTTTTTTGAAAAACAAGGGACTGATGTGAAATGGATGGAAAAGGGTACTCAAGAGGCCATAGGAAGATCATTAAGAATTCAAGATGTATCTGGCTTGCCGGTTGAGTATTATGCGGAAATGGAGCCAGCCGAACGCATGATTCAACAATACCACTATCATAAGGGTGCAAAAGTCCAAAGAATTGATCACTTTAACTGCATGGTTCCGGATGTCGAGAAAGCTTATGATTATTACATTGATCAGTTGGGCTTCGCTTGTTCAGAATATACGGCCGGCGAGGAAGACAAAATCTGGGCAGCCTGGCTTCACCGTAAACCAAGTGTCCATGACGTTGCTTATATGAACGGTTTTGGTCCGCGATTGCACCATGTAGGCTTTTGGCTGAAGGATCCGATGAATTTAATTGACGGCTGTGATGTGCTGGCATCGATGGGCTATGGAGCTGCCATTGAGCGGGGGCCTGGACGCCATGGGTTATCGAATGCCCTGTTCCTTTATTTGAGAGATCCAGATGGCCACCGTATCGAACTGTATAACGGGGACTATTTAACAAGTGATCCAGACTTTAAACCTATCCGTTGGGACTTAGATGATCCGATGCGCCAAACGTTCTGGGGACATGAAGCTCCTGACAGCTGGTTTGAAGAAGCATCAGAGGTACTGGATGTTCATACAAACGAGAAAGTTGAAGGCATGGAACCTAAGTTGAAAAAACGCAAACCAACGTTTGTAACTTAATTGATGTGTAAAAGTGTGTGTTCAAAAAGTTGGCGAATGAGAAACAAGAAGTTCGAGGCGCGAACGTTTTGAGGACCACAGCGTATGCCTTTCATACGTGAGGACCGGAAAAACCGAGCAACGAAGAAATTCGCCGTTTATCATTTGATGACTTTTTGAACATCCTCAAAAAGATGGAAAGATAATAAATGAATGAGGTGATTATGGTGGACGATCGTATGTTCAGAACAGCAATGGGAAAATTTGCAACAGGGGTGACCGTTATTGCGTCAGAAGTAAATGGTGATGTTCACGGGATGACGGCAAATGCGTTTATGTCCGTCTCCCTTGACCCAAAGCTCATCCTTATTTCAGTAGACGGAAAGGCAAGAATGAATGAGGTCATCAAGCAGTCAGGAAAATTCACGGTCAATATTTTGTCAGGAGATCAAAAGGAAATGTCGATGATTTTTGCAGGGCAGATTAAAGAAGACAAAGATGTTGAATTCGAAACCTTTGAAGGGCTTCCAGTCATTGAAAACTCCCTTGTCAGTCTAGCTTGTGATGTATATCAAGTTCAGGATGCCGGCGATCATACTTTATTTATTGGAGAAGTGTTGAACCTGAATGTAAAAGACGGTGAACCACTCGCTTTTTATGAAGGAAAGTATAAGCAAATGACCTAATACTTGAGGAGGTGGGGCAAGATGCGGACGATTCAGATTGATTACCCAATTTCAAAATCCATACAAACGGACAGCGAACGATGTGTGATGGCTTTAGGATTTTTTGACGGCGTACATTTGGGACATCAGAAAATAATTAAAACAGCTAAAAAGCTTGCAGATGAAAAGAATCTCATGCTTGCTGTTATGACCTTTTCGCAGCACCCCTCCTCTGTGATTAAAAAAGGTAAAGTGATCACTAATTATATCACTCCACTATCGGAGAAAACAGAAGTGTTTGAACAGCTCGGTGTCGATCTATTATATGTCATTGATTTTACTAAAGAGGTTGCTAAAATCCCTCATGATCAATTTGTTGACGATTACCTATGTGGTTTGAACTGCGAACATGTTGTGGCCGGCTTTGATTATAAATATGGCTTCAAAGGTAAAGGTGACATGGAACAGTTACCGATAGATAGTGCGGGACGATTTGGAGTCACAACGGCAGCGAAACTTGAAAAACACGAGCAGAAGGTGAGTTCCACGTTACTGCGGGAGTTAATTTCATCTGGAAGGGTGGAGCAGATCCAGGAGTACTTGGGGAGAAGTTACGAAATATCCGCTGAAATGAAGGGGCGGGGAAGAACGTGCACGATTTATTTTGACCCTGACTACTACCTTCCTTGTCCTGGACACTATGAAGTAACCATTATTAGGAAAAATATGTTGCAATCAAAAGGAATCTGTGAAGTGAAATCCGTCCAACATCCAGGCCAGCTACAGGTCACGCTGTTTAATGATCAGCTGTTTAATGATCATGCTAAAGTGCAGCTGCAATGGAATAACTTCATAGCTGACTTTGAAATGGATGCTTTCCATGCTCAAAGTGACTTTCGTGAGTTGGAAATGAGTATCTGATGTTTTTTATAGAATAGTAGAGGAGGAATAGACATGGTACAAGATTATAATGAGGTAAAGTCAAGATTAAGAGGTTCGGTTACTCCGGTTATCACACCATTTAAAGCAAATTCAGACGTAGATTATGATACATTGTCGCAATTGATTGAGTTCCAATTGGAAAATGGAACACACGCGATTTCGGTAACGGGAACTTCAGGGGAACCAAGTTCATTGACAGAAGAAGAAAGAGTACAAGTTATGAAAACAGCTTATACGACCATTAATGGTAGAGTTCCATTCGTACCCGGCACAGGGTCAACCAACCACGACGAAACAATGCGTCTAACAAAAAAAGCCGAAGAAATGGGCGCTGACGCGGCCTTAGTTATTGTTCCTTATTATAATAAGCCGAATCAACAAGCCTTGTATAAGCATTTTAAAACAGTTGCCGACTCTGTTGATATCCCGATTATCATCTACAATATCCCTGGTCGTACAGCGCAGAATCTGCATGTCGATACACTTGCACAGTTAAGCAGGGATTGTCCGAATGTTATTGGCGTTAAAGAATCGAACAAGGACTTCGAACACGTCAATCGAGTGCTGCAGAAATGCGGTAGAGACTTCCTGCTATTTTCCGGAATTGAACTGCTTTGCTATCCAATGCTGACGATTGGCGGAGTTGGCTCCGTCAGTGCAACAGCCAATGTGCTCCCAGGAAAAGTGGCCCAAATGCATGATGCCTGGTTTGATGGGGATGTCGAGACCGCTCAAAAACTTCACTATGAGCTGATGGAGCTTAACGATGTTCTCTTTAAAGATACGAACCCTGCCCCTGTAAAAGCGGCACTCGGCATGATGGGCAAAATTGAGCCACATCTAAGGCTTCCAATGGACCTCCCATCCGAAGCGCTCCAAAATGAGATTCGTGAAACCTTGAATAAATATGGTATCACTCTGCAACTAGTCTAATAAAAAAGGGTCTACTTCAAATGAAAGTTTGAAGTAGACCTTTTTTAATTGGAGTTAAGTTTTCGAAAGTTAATTATTTTTACAGGGGAAATGCCTTGTCTAATTCATAGAACCATGTAGACGATTTGATTTCAAATAGTATATGCTTAAAATATATAGGAAAGGAGCGGGGAAATTGTCGATACGCAAACGTTTAATTTTATCTAATATAGCTATGGTCGTTGTACCAATCCTCTTACTACTTATTGTTGAAGTAGCAGCAGGGTATCTCTTAATGAATGTATTTGAAATCGGAGACAGGGAAGAACTGCAAAAAATATTTATCTCCGTACAATTTGTCGGGTTATTTCTAATATTAATCTTAACGAACGGTATCATTACATATTTTGTTTTTAAAAGTATCCTACGCCCCATTAATAGGCTGTCACATGCTGCGGAGGAAATTGGTAAGGGGAACCTGAATTTCACTATCGAACGGATGAGAAAGGACGAGATTGGCAAACTTTCCGATACGTTTGAAATGACGAGAAAGGAACTGCTGCAATCACAGGAGCTTCAGCAAAAATATGAAGAAAACCGCAACAAGCTGATTAAGAATCTATCACATGACTTGAAAACACCGATCACATCAATCAAAGGCCATGTCGAGGGCATCCGTGAGGGCGTAGCAGATACAGAAGAGAAAAAGGATGACTATATGGAAACGATTCATACAAAAACGATCGTCATGGATCGCTTAATCGATGAACTTTTCGAGCAATCGAGATTGGATATGGGAAAATTGGCCTTTCGATTCAAAGAGGTCGACCTGCGTCCACTCCTTATCGATACGATGGAGGAGTTTCAGCTTGAATGGGAAGAAGTATCGTTTTCTTTCCAGTCTGAAGAGGGAAAGAGATTTCGAGCACATGCTGATCTTGACCAGTTAAGAAGAGTTGTCGTCAATATTATGAATAACAGCTTAAAACATATGGATAAAGCAGATAAAAAGATTGACATCCAGCTCAAGAAACGGCTTGGAGAAATCACTGTAGAAATAAAGGATAACGGTCCGGGCATCCTCGACCAGGATCTTCCTCACATTTTTGAGATGTTCTATCGTTCTGATTTAGCAAGGACACAAGAAGGGGGAAGCGGCCTTGGATTAGCAGTTTCTAAGCGAATCATTGAGGAGCATGAAGGGGAAATAACGGCTGCCAGCAGAAAAGGACATGGTACAACGATCAAATTCACCTTGCCAGATTATCGTGATTAAAGTTGATGATAAATTTCAACGCCTGTGATCAGGGGAAAACTAAAAAGGGACCCTGATCATGGCCCCTTTTTATATACGGCTAAACCCTTCCTGTTCAAGGAAATTAGCTGCCTCTTTATACGAATTAAATGTTCCTTCTAAGTCCTCATCAGCATAAACGTTATACCCGTCGTCCTCACGCATTAAGACTAGGGATTGATCATCATCGTTCAGCCATTCTTCAAGTACCGGATTCTTTTCAGCCGGTGTGGCCGCGAGCGATTCAATTGCAGCTTCTACAAGGGCATGCAATTCCTCCGCTTCAAAGTCGCGGATGTTTACCATCCCTTTATCGTCCACCGGGTAGTCTTCTAGCTCGCCGGCATAAACAAAGCCATTTCCGTTTGGGTGGAGGTGATAGACGACATTTTTCTTGTCATACAAACTATTTTCAAAGTGAAAATTGACACGTCCAAGCGACACTTCTTTTTTCTCAAGCTGCTTAAATTCCTCGATAATTGCTATTTTTTCTTCAAAAGTTAACATAAGCGCCTCCTCAAGCGTTCCATTCCATTCGTTGATTATAGCACAGGGGCATACATGAAGGAAAAAAGAATTGTTAAAAATGGTTGTTCATGGTATAGTAGACTTTGCGATGAGCTAATTTGTGTAAGACGACGTATATGCCTTTATGCATGGCTAAACGATGAATGTGGTCGTCGGTACGTTCGCGACAAAATATCGAAAGCTTTCCCTGAGACACGGGAAGGCTTTTTTTGTTTGAAAAAGCAGGGGACTTGAGGACCTCTCTGCTTGCCCTCCTAGGACAGTTTACCTTTGTTTAATTTTTTCAGCAGAAGCTGCGGTTTCATCTACATAGCTTGCAATTTTGTATGTTTCTTCATTCATTGTTTCTATTGTGGCATCGATTTCTTCTAATCCCGCTGTCGCTTCTTCAATAACAGCTGCCAACTCCTTAGTTGCGGTTTGAACCTGGTACGTTTCGTCATTAACCTCATGCACAGACTCTCTAAAACGATCAAATTGTGCATGTAGATTCTCGAGGGTAGTATGAACATGTTGAAAAAATCCTGAAACCTGTGAAACGCTTTCTAAGCTTTCTTCAAAGCTCTTATGGTTGTTATTCATTTTTGTATGAGCAGCGGAGCGGAACACGTTGATGTGACATCATTTAAGTTATCGGTAATTTGTGTTGCGGTATCTTTCGTAATTTCAGCAAGCTTGCGTATTTCTTCAGCTACAACGGAGAAACCCTTTCCAGCCTCACCTGCTCGTGCTGCTTCAATAGAAGCATTCAAAGCTAGTAGATTTGTTTGTTCAGCTATTTTTTGGATCGTCGCAATAAATCCATTTGTTTCCGCTATCTTATTTGAAAGTTGAGAAAACGTACTTTCTAAATCTTTTATTGAGGTTGCAAAACCTTTCATATCTGTTTGCAAAGTGTTTATTTTTTCATTTCCGTTCATTGAAGCATGCTTTGCGTGTAATGTTTCCTTGGATAGTGTCATGGACATCGAATCCATTTCATCCATTTTTTCCTTTGTCGATATTGTACTTTCTGCGATATGGGTGATTTGATTGCTTTGTAGCTGACTGCCTGAGGATATTTCGGATACAGCTGTTTTCATCTCATTGTGAGCGATCAAATGCACTTGAATTTGTTGATTTATTTTAGTAAGACTGTTGGTCATTGTAGTAATCTCACGATGTAGAAACTGACTTTGTGTTTCTTTTTCCTGCTTCTCCGTTTCAGATTGTGCCAGAAACTCTTCTAAGGTACTAAATTGTTTCCCATTTAAACGAATCAAGACGAAAAGGACCGCTCCAATCAATATGTAGACGAGAATGGAGGCAGGGAGCATCTCCATTAGTTGGATTTCCATTTCTGAAGCAGTAAAGGCATTCAAGAATAAACCAATAAATCCTAAAGAATAGCCAAGAAGGTAGAGGACATAGTCAAAGTGTATCGCTGAAAATACTGACAAAAATAATACGACTAATAATAGCGTACCTGACCCGCCGTAGACTGCGAAGTTAATAAAGGTATGAATAAATATCATGATGATAGAGAAGTAAGGAAAGAGGTTCTCTTTTTTCAAAGCGATCTGAAACAGCAAATAGAACAAAACGAAAAAGATGAGTTGACTTAAGTAAATCGTCGTTTTTAGAAAAGGATCTTGATTTAAAAAAGTATATACCGCAGTTGATAGTAAAGCGATAGAAAAGCTGATGAGCATGAGCGTGTTCTTGTTTCTAATATCTGATGTTCGTAACTGATGAATTGCTTCCATTATAAGTGTCCTCCCCCGAAATACTTATCTTTTATATCGGAAAAAAGCACCATAAATGAAGCAATAAATTTCAAAAAAATGTATGGTTGTGAAATGTGATATAGTATAATCACGATTTGTGATAAAGAAGGTGAGATGAATTGTATTTAACCATTGAACAAATAGCGGATTACTTGGATGTCCCTCAGGCATTTATCCAAAATCTTATCCGTGACAACCGAATCCGTACGATTCATGATGGAAAACAATACCTTATTAACAAAAGCCAATTTAATACTCATTTCGAGCAAATTGAGAAATACCGTGCAATGATCCAGGATTATTTCAATGAACCACTGCCTGATGACCCTGATATTAAGGATGAAGACTAAAAAAGCAGAGCACGTTAGCTCTGCTTTTTATCATATACTTTTTCACCACGATACCATGTTTGCACTACGTTGATCTTGTACAATTCTTCTTCTCGGACCTCGTTGGGATGTTGATCAAGCATCACAAAGTCTGCTTGATATCCACGGTCAATCTTCCCTTTCTTCCCTTCTTGGTATTCGATCTCCGCTGGCACACTAGTGAATCCGCCAAAACTGTCATCCACCGTAAGTTTTTCCTGAGGCATCCATCCACCTTCAGGGTTTCCGTCAAGATCTGTTCGATTAACAGCCGTATTGATTGATACAAGTGGATTGATCGAGCCGATCGGTAAATCCGAACTTAAGGTCACAGGAATGTGGTCACGGACGAGACTGTTAAACGCATCACAAAATGGCAGTAATTCTTTCGGTGTCCATTTACCCTTTTTATCCCATTCGCCCAACAAAAAAGAGGGCTGTGTTTCAATGTATGGCTTTATTTTTCTAAGACGGTCAATTAGATCTGGAGCTAATGTCTGGGCGTGGATGATTCGATGGCGACGCTCATTTGTGTATGCTTCTGTCTGCTCCAAAGCTTGAATGGCTTGTTCTACCGCATGATCTCCAATCGCATGCATGGCCACTTGCATCCCGTTAGAGCCAGCTTCTGCTACCATTTCGTTCACTTGTTCTTGAGAATAAACCAGCGTGCCACTGGATTCTGGGTTTTCAGGATAAGGGTTTCTCATTGCAGCTGTATGAAGACGCTGGGTCCCATCTAAAAAAATCTTAACCGCGCCGACCTTCACTTGTTTTGTTCCGTCTCCCGTTCTCCGTTTATGATTTTTCAAATATCTTCTTAAATCCTCAATATCAAATATATAATGATGTAGATGTACATCAATTGGGAGATTTTCTTCATTCTCAAGCTCCGTGTAAGCCTGCCATAGTTTATCATAACTTTTAATGAAATTTAGATCATCTGTATGGACAGATGTCAGCCCATGTTGGCTAATATGAGGAAAAGCAGCTTGGAGCGCCTGTTTCGCATCTTCGACGGACCGCCCCCAGAAATGCCGCTTAATATAATGGACAGCTGTATCCTTGAACCTTCCTGTCCACCGTCCCTGCTCATCTTTTTCTTTAAATACGTCGGTCTCTTTTTTGAAATCCTGTTCCTGTTTTAACAGCTCTAATGCTTTTTCACTGATTACACATTCGTGTCCATCTTCATGAAGGAGGAAAATGTAAGCATCTGCCTGGATTTTATGCAGGTCTTTGGCTGTAAGCAAATGATCCAGATCATCAAATTGGGCATCATTGAAGCCTTTCCCGAAAAACCAATGATTTTCTTCAAGGCCTTCATAATGATTCTCGATCATCTCCTTCATTTCTCTAAAGCTTTCCGTTTTCGTTAAATCAAGTTCCTTTTTTAATAGTCCATATCTAAGCAGGTGCATATGACTATCATTAAATCCGGGTGCAATCACTTTTCCTTTTCCATCCACTGTTTCCTTGTCACCGTAGTAGGGGCTTGAATGAATGGTTTGAAATACACCGTCCTCCCATTCAACCGCATATATGTGATCGGAATTTCTTTGGTCAAAGGGTTGATAGATTCGAACATTATCTAAAATCAAGAAGGATTCTCCTCTCAAGGTTTGCATCTAATTAGACGTTACCCATATATCTAGTGGATATAAACCTTTTGAAAGAAATCGTTCCATGTAGTCAGCTCTGCTTACAATCAGTTATCCTTTAACAGCTATTGCTTCAATTTCAACCTTCGCCCCTTTAGGGAGTTTTCCAACCTCAACCGCAGCGCGAGCTGGAAAAGGTTCACTTAAAAAGCTTGCATACACCTCGTTGACCACAGTGAAATCGTCGATATTATCAAGATAAATATTAGCCTTGGCAAGGTGTTTGTAAGTAAGTCCAGCTTCTTCTAGAATCGCACCTATATTCTTCATCACTTGTTCAGCCTGTTCTTTGACATTATCAGAAACAAATGATTGCGTGGCGGGGTCAAGTGGAATTTGACCGGAAATGAAAATGAGATCCCCCACATCAACTGCTTGTGAATATGGGCCAATCGCTGCCGGTGCTTGATCTGTAGCTATAGGTTTAAACATGACACGTCACTCCTTCTATGTAAGTTGTACATATCTTATCACGGTCAGGATCGGTTAGGAAATACTAAACGTTGAACATCGTCTCAATTAATCTTGTGATGGTGTAAACTAGAAGGGATGATTTTGAATGCTATTTGTTCTCGAAAAATGTAAAAAAACGAGAAATGTATCATTTCCCGGGAAATGATGGAGAGAGGTGTCTAATTTTGACAACAACACAAGTGGAATGGGGAGGCCATCTCGTGAATCTAACTTGGAAAGCAAGCAGGACTCTTCCCACAAGAAACTTAATTACTAGTGTTCATGGATTTTGTTTTTATGAAAGGAACCTTCTTCTAGTTGATCTAGAGGAAAGAGGGTGGGATTTCCCCGGCGGGCACATAGAGGAAGATGAGACTCCAGAACAATGTCTTCAGCGTGAAGTCATGGAAGAAGGGTATGTGGCAGGAAAGTTTGAGCTCTTAGGTTATATTTTAGTTGACCACTCAGAAAATCCTCATTGGAATGAAGAGAGTCCTTACCCGAAGCAAGGCTATCAAGTTTTTTACCGTATGGAAATTGAGAAACTGCTGCCTTTTGAAGCAGCGTTTGAATCAAGGAATCGAAAATTAATTAATCCTGAAAAAGTACCAGCGTATTGTGAAGCCTGGCAAGAAGTGTATGATGCAATTTTGCAGCAGGCCTTATTGCATGAATAACTAGAATGAGCAATAATTTCATTAGTTAAGAAGGTTGTGAGTTTTGTAGACTTTCTTACAATTTAAACTTTACAAACGGTGGATTTTATCATTAAATAAGAAGCATCCTTCATTGACAGGTATTTCTGATTTATTTAGTCAGAATCTTTTCTATATAGGAAAGAACCTTATCCAATTTGTGCCACAATTAATAAACTATGGTACGAATCCGCTTGATTTTGATTAGAATTACATCTCCAAAGCCGAAGTTGCTCCTATGTATAGGGAAGAATACCAGCAAATCTGTCATTCATTTACTATCGGGGATAAGATAGCCTAGTTTGGTGTAAGCGATTACAATTGAGTGTATTTAATGATACACTATTGAAGGATTTTTATTAATGAGGAGTGAAAATTGTGGCAGATTCAGAAAACAACGAAGTCATTGATGAAGCAATTGGAAAAAAGTCAATTAAGAAATTAGAATTCCGAGGAGGCGTCTTTGCCGCTACAGTTCCACTAATCTTTTTCATTATATGGGCGATTACATTGAGTGTAACCAAGCTTATTTCAGAGGAAGCTTTAGTTTTAGGAATCGTTATCGGTGTAGCAATTGGTTTATTTTTATGTAAATCGAAATGGGCGGATTATGCTCAAAGTTTAATTTCAGGGATGGCTCAGCCTGTCGGGGTTGTGGCAGTGATCGCATGGTTTTGGGCAGGAATGTTTGCCAAGTTATTATCGGCCGGCGGTCTTGTTGATGGATTAATTTGGTTTGGGCTCCAAACTGGCTTGGAAAGTGGAGCCTTTGTTGGTGTGACCTTCTTGCTTGCAGCTTTGTTTGCGACTGCAGTTGGTACAGGCTATGGTACAGTTGCAGCGTTTGGTATTCTTATGTATCCGGCTGGGGTTATTTTAGGAGCCGATCCTGTCATACTATTAGCAGCCATTTTGAGTGGTGCTGTATTTGGGGATAACCTCGCACCTGTATCTGATACAACGATTGTTTCAGCTACTACACAAGATGCGGATGTGCCAGGGGTCGTTCGTTCCCGCTTTAAATATTCTATTACAGCAGCCATCCCTGCCTTTATTTTATTTGTTATCTTTGGTGGAGGTGGAAATGCCGGTAATGCTGAGGCATTGGCTCGGCTTCAGGAGCAAGTGTCCCCACAAGGGTTATTCCTTCTGATCCCATTCGCACTCGTTTTGTATTTGGCATTGTCTGGTCATCATTTATTAACCTCTTTAACATGGGGAATCGTCGCCTCGATTGTTTTTATTATTTTATCCGGGACTCCGCTTACGGAGATTATTCATATTTATAAAGACGATGCGGGAAATGCTGTTGTAGATGGGGCTCTTATGAGTGGGATCGGAGGTTATTTTAATATGGCCATTTTAATCCTGTTTATATTAGCAGCTGCGCACCTAATGGAAGTTGCCGGTACAATGGAAGCGATCAAGGATTTCTTCTTGAAGATTATCAATAATGTTGTGAAACGCGCAGAGCTTTCTATGTATGGAATCGTCGCATTCTTGAATGTGTTTATTACAATCAATACAGCTGCAGAAATTGCTGCAGCACCATTTGTTCGTAAGTTGGGGGAAGAGATGAATATCCACCCTTACCGTCGGGCAAATTTTTTAGATACTGTAACCTCTTCTCTAGGGTATATTTTCCCTTGGAGTGCCGGTGTCTTGCTGGCTTGGGCAACGATCAAAGGAGCGGCTCAAAACTACGAGTCTTTACCAGTTGTAAGTCCAGCAGAGGTGTTTCCATTTGTCTTCCAGGGCTGGGGACTGCTCATCGTCATGCTGATTGCGGCTTGGACAGGATGGGGGCTACGCTATAGGGGGAAAAATGGTGAAGAAGTGAAGCCGAAAGATTATCATGGAAATGAAAATTCATAATTTCTATAAACAGGCACCCTTTGCTTATTATGCGGAGGGTGCCTTCTAGTTAAATGGGGAAATATTGCTATATTGATAACTGTCGACTTTTTTTAAGTTAAAAAAGATTAAAAAGGCTCAATGTGTGGTATTTTAGAAAAAGAGTTACTGTTCATTACTCAGATAATAAGGAGAGAGCCTATGTGGATTAACCATCCTTTTTTTAAATACATAACAGGTACAATCCTTATCTTAATTTGTATTTATTTTTTAGAAAAACTCAACTTTTTCGTTCCCGTTACAACTTTGATGGGGACATTATTCTACCCCATTCTGATTGCTGGATTTCTATATTATTTACTAAAGCCTTTCGTCCGAATGGTATCCAAAGTTAAGTTTGTACCCGATGTTGGAGCGATCCTCATCGTCTTTGCAGTAATAGCTGGTTTATTATTTGTCTCAATCAGGTTCTTAGCGGATACCATTCAAAAGCAGCTAACAAACATTACTAATCTGCCACAAGAATTAAAGGGTACAGCCCAGGAAACCCAAAAAGCGATCGAAAAGAATGATATAGGAATGCTATCAACCGGTCAAA
The DNA here is from genome assembly GCF_022919835.1 of Halobacillus shinanisalinarum. NCBI lineage: Bacteria > Bacillati > Bacillota > Bacilli > Caryophanales > Bacillaceae > Halobacillus > Halobacillus shinanisalinarum. The sequence goes on from NZ_CP095074.1 coordinate 3,329,085, forward strand.
TTCGACAGAAAGCTACTAGTTTCCTAGGGGACATCACTCAATTAATGAGCGACCATATCACTGAAATTGTAACAACTCTCGCAGGGGCTACAACTGTGTTAGTTATCGTCCCATTTGTACTCTTTTACTTTTTAAAAGATGGAGACCGCTTTGTACCTTTCCTACTAAGGTTTATCCCAGCGGAAAATGAAGGGGAGGGGAGGAAGGTATTAAGGAATATTGATGAGACGTTGGCTGCCTATATAATCGGTCAAATTACGGTAGCTGTTGTGGATGGTATTCTTATGTACATCGGGTATCTTATTATTGGTCTTGATTACGCCTTAGTCCTCGGAATATTTGTAGCCCTCACCGCGGTGGTTCCATTTTTTGGCCCTATTATTGGGGCGATCCCTGCCATTGTTGTCGCAATGACACAAGATCCAATGATGGCACTTTACGTATTAATCATCCTTGTTGTTGTCCAACAGCTTGAAGGAAATCTAGTTGCACCTGTCGTACTTGGCAACCGGCTAAAGGTTCACCCGTTAACAATTATTTTGCTTTTAATTGTCGCTGCGGCCCTTTATGGATTTATAGGCATGGTTATCGCAATTCCATTATATTCGTCATTAAAAGTTACACTGAAGAATTTATACCAGTTCTACAGGTTGCGTTTCACCTGAGAAGTGCATCACAAGTATCTTCCCACTTATCCAACTTAAAGGAGAGAGAAAATTCATGCGCGTACAAGAGAATTTCGCACGCAATATCCAGTCTTCCTTTAAAGAAGAGGGTAGAGCTTGGCTTGAACAACTCCCTGAGCTTATTCAATACTGTGAGGAAAAATGGAAGCTGCAGATAAAGGAACCTTATTGCTTGTCTTTTAATTACGTGGCGCCAGCCCTAAGAAAAGGCGGGGGCGAAGTTGTAATCAAGCTTGGGGTGCCCGGCAAGGGAATTTCTAACGAGTATGAAGCATTAAAACATCTTAACGGAATCGTTCCTTTGATCGATGCTGATCTTGACAAAGGTGTGCTTATTTTAGAAAAGATTGAACCAGGAAATACGCTTTCAGAGCTTACCAATGAGAGCGAGATATGTCAGATCGCGGCTAAAGTAGTGAAAAAAATGATTGTTTCTACCCCGCCGCAGACCCATCTACCCTCTACATTAGACCGTGAAACAGATATGAAACATATTTGTAAGCAAAGCCTTGATCAACTGGGGCCTTTTTCGAATGCCACCCTGAAGCGAAGTGCAAAGGTCTTTGCCTATTTAAATAAAACAATGAAAGAGCCGATGCTTGTTCATGGCGACTTTCATCATTACAATGTCCTCTCAAATGGACCTGATTCATGGGTCGCGATTGATCCTAAAGGCTTAATTGGTGAAGTAGAATACGACTTGATCCAATTTTTTATGAACTGTCTTCCCGAGAATGGTGCTTTTGGGGTAATTGAAAATAGAGTGGAGCAATTAACTCAAGAGTTAAATTTAAATCTCCAGCGCCTGTTGTTGTGGGGATATGCCCACTCTGTATTATCAAGCGCATGGACGGTTGATGAAAAAACAGGGAACTATGATAAACTTTTCTCCCAGTGTCCGGATATTTTTAAAGAACTTTATCACAAGAGATTTCAACAAACCATTGATGATTTCTTAGAAAAAGCTTCCTAGCAGGAGAGTATTGAACATAGTGAAATAGAAGCTGATTACCTGCTGTTTATATAGGTGATCAGCTTCTTTAAATTGTCTATTATTAAAATCGACAAACGTCACTTTTTAGAGGTTTTTTCTAAAACTATGAAGCTTTAGCAACTGCTTTCTCCTTACGAACGATCCCCATAATACCAGCAATAAGGAGTAGAACAGCAGGGATTACGTAGAACCATGCGATGCTAACTAGTCCACCTAGCGCAGCGGAAATCATTATGATAGTCCCGACTTTCGTTTTGCTTTTTACTAGCACGGAACCTACAATCCCTGAGATAGAAAATAAGAACGCTGCCCAGCCAAGTCCACTGATTACACTTGTCCTGACTTCATTTATTGATAAATCGAATGCGCCGATAAGTAGGGCAAAACAAGCACTAAAAAGACCAATGATGCCGCCGATTAACCCTAATATGAATTCACCGTTCCGCTTCATGATGTTCCTCCTCATCATATAGAACCTGTCATTTCATTCATATTCAGGAGGCATTACTTTATTCGTAGCCATAAAACGACTCCTCATGCGGTTTGGTAAGTAGATTTATTTAATAAGCTGTGAAAAGGAAGTGTACAAGTTAAGTGTAAACATGCTCAATAGTTCAAAAGGGGAATCGACATGTAGAGTCAAAAAATATTACCCGGGAAATAATTTGTCATGATATGTCTTTTTTTAAATCAAATAAGACAGGTTATCACCCTGGAAATTAATGCGAGATTTCCAACAGTCAGATAAGGCTATGGTGGCGCTGATACAGGAACCAGAAAAAGAATCAAACAAAATCCCTGCTTCTTATTTGCCTGAACAACCCAAACTATGGTAAATTCATAACAATGCCATCCCGAACGCTAAACGCGACTGCGGGAAACTTAACCATTCTCTTGGGGTGGCAGGTTACATATCGGAGCCAGGACTTGTCTTAAAGGCAAGTCCTGTTTTTTGATAACCAGGGGACTGTGTTTACATGAAAATTGACAACATCTCGCTGCAGCGCTCAGATAGTTGAGACATAAGAGATTCATCTCTCTGAGGAAAGATCGTCCCACTGCTTCACTTACGCTTTTAATCAAAGAAAGCGTTTCATAACTGAGAAAAAAATGAGAAGAAATATAATTTTCAGATAAAAGGTTGTAATTCGACAAAGATCGGTATAAAATACTCTCTATCATTCAAATTGAAGGGAGGCTTGGCGATGGTTACTTTCATTTCATCCATCATCTTATTACTACTAGGATACTTTTTCTATGCAAGGGTGGTTGAGCGAATTTTTGGCATCAACGACCAGAACCAAACACCTGCTTACACAAAAAATGACGGCTTTGACTACACACCGATGAGCTGGTGGAGGGCGAGCCTTATCCAGTTGCTTAACATCGCAGGTCTCGGCCCGATATTTGGCGCAATCCTTGGCGCGCTCTACGGTCCTGTTGCCTTCATCTGGATCGTTATCGGCAGCATCTTCGCTGGTGCTGTGCACGACTATTTCTCAGGGATGCTGTCACTTAGACACAACGGTGCTCAATTTCCGACTATTGTCGGTAAATACCTGGGCAAACCGGTGCAATCGGTGATTAATCTGCTCTCTATTGGACTGATGATCCTTGTGGCAGCAGCCTTTACTGCAGGACCTGCTCAGCTGATGACTGAGGTCACTTCTCTCAGCTTTATGGCATCATTACTCATTATTTTTGCCTACTTTTTGGTAGCTACATTATTACCTGTTAATAAAATTATTGGACGAGTTTATCCGATCTTTGGGGGCATCCTCATTTTCATGGCGCTTTCTATAGGAGTGGGGTTGTTCTTTTTCGATAATCCAGTACCGAACCTAACGCTGAGCAACCTTCACCCCGAAGAGCTGCCAATGTGGCCGCTCCTAATGGTGACTGTATCTTGTGGAGCTATTTCAGGTTTCCATAGTACCCAAAGCCCAATCCTTTCACGGACGCTTAAAAAGGAAAGTGAGGGGCGGAAAGTTTTTTATGGGGCAATGATTAGTGAAGGTATTATCGCTCTAATCTGGGCAGCAGCCGGAATGGCTTTCTTCGGAAATACAGGTGGCTTGCAAGAAGCTCTTGGGGCAGGAGGCCCTGCCGGCGTTGTTAATGAAATTAGTACAACAACACTTGGAACATTTGGTGGTATTCTTGCCGTGCTCGGTGTGATCATTTTGCCAATCACGACAGGGGATACAGCATTAAGGTCCTCCCGCATGATGCTAGGAGAAGTAGTCAAGCCAATAATTAAAAGGGATGGAAAATGGGTCAATGGACTGTTAGTCATACCGGTGGCGATACCAACTTTTCTGTTAACACAAATGGATTACACCTTTCTTTGGCGTTATGTAGGCTGGTCGAATCAGGTTGTTGCAACTGTTATGCTATGGACAGGTGCCATGTACTTGCTTCAACATCAAAAATTCCACTGGATTTGCAGTGTTCCGGCTTTATTCATGACAGCTGTGGTAAGTTCTTATATTTTCTATGCGCCTGAAGGGTTTAATCTACCCTACACGACATCCATGGTGATCGGAAGTGTTATTTGGACTGCTGTTCTTGTGTGGTTCATCATCAGGCTATTTAAATCTAAGGCCTTGCATCGCCGTCAAGTCATCGCTAAAAAAGCAAGCTAATGCTGAAGCCCCCTCTGTCCAGATCTAGCTTTCGAACGCTCGGAGGGGACGTGCTAATACCGAGCGTCTCCTCAGGCTGGGGCCAAGCAACAAAATAGACGTAAACAACAAAAAGTAAGCTGCCTATCTCACAATAGGCAGCTTACTTTTCTTCCTCATAGCAACTCCAAAACGGCATCAGCTCCTCAATGTCAAATTTTTGAATCGATCGGAGGATTTGGATCCTTAGTTCTTGCTCCAAATCCTCCCGCTCAGACGCAGGAAGTGAGGAACTCAACTTTTTCATTTTCGGATCAAATTTTTCAATCAGCTCAGAGATCGCTACTTGATCTTCCTCCTTAGCCCGCAATAACAATGCGTACAAATCACTCATCTTTCTTTCTCACCTCCTTCGTTAATTCATCAATCGACTTGTCCAGATTGTGCAGACATTGATCTAATCGAAATAAAAGAAAGAAACTCACAACAACCGGGAAGCCTACATTTCCAGCAAGTGTAATCCAGGATTCGATTGTCATCATCGTTATTCTCCTTTCTGATAAGCAATGAGAAGCTTTCTCATCATCCTGTGAAACGATTTGGACACAGACTGCTGAGAGACTCCGAGTTTGCTTGCAATCTCACTTAATGTCATTTGCTCGGCAATATGATCTTTTAAGATCCGACGCTGGCGGCTAGGCAGTCTGCCAATTGCTCTGTGTAAATGACGATTGGCGACCGATTCAAATGGATCTCGTTCTTCGCCCCAACGATTCAAATCTATACTCTTATCTGCCATCACATCTAACACAGTCAAATCTTCACCAACCGACTGGTCAAGCTTGAGCACATGCCAATCACGCCAAGTCTTACGTTTTTTCTGATAATCTTTCGCATAACGCCATAACACTGTATTGATATAGGTCACAAAACGCGCCTCAATCTGATAATGATAGAACAACTGATTCACATAGCTGCGATTTTCAGATGTCGGCTTCTTTGTGGCTACTACAACAGCCTCATAATGGTTCTTATCCTGTAAAAATAACTCGAGCGGTTTTTTAATCATGCTATCACCCCTCCTTTCTAAAGAATAAGGGTTCTGGGTAACATTTCACAACCTTAAATCGAACTAATGTTCGTATTTTGCACAAAAAAATAAACTTTATACGTTTTTATTGTGGATTTAAAATAAAGTCGTACCGTTTAAAACAAAGTTGAACCGTTTATACATGGATTTTGATATTTGTGGATTTTCTTATTAAGGGCGCGCTAATCGAATAGTGCGTCCTTTTGAATTGGGCCATATAATGGAGTAACTTATTGTGAAAGTTATAGATATTTGAAATAATTGTTATTAATTTAAAGGAAAATTTTGTGAACAAAAGTTTCAAGATAGTACACTAAAAGGCATAAGTGGGAGGGCATAATTTTATGGGAATTGCTTTAGGAATAGTGATCACCTTTATTCTTATAGGGGTTGTACGTGTCTTGCTTGGTATTCCACCTTCTCGTAGTAATTCTAAGCGATTCCAAGATCGTGACTACTCTTGACACTAACAGCTGATCTTACTTAAATGGGCGCATTTCCGGAATAAAGGATTTGCGCCTTTTTTTCATGAATAGGGCCAGATTCTTGAGTAATACATTGTGAGAAATGACGAAAATATGGTTCTTCTCAAAGCTAAGACCTGATATTTGAGAATCCTAGCTAGTTATTTAAGAATCCTCTCATGTTATTTAAGAATTTCCCACTAAAAGAGCGCACCCTTGCTCGCCCCGGTTTATAGAAGGTTTTTGCTTATTCGGGAAACGGGTGTGACTATGGGAGATCAGAGGTAGAAAATAATCAAACTTTTTTATGAAAAATGTGTACTAATTCATAAGAAAAGAATCCGTTTTGATCAAACTTTATTTTAAAGCTACATTTATAGAATGAATACAGCTCAGTCGGTCTAATAAAAGGAAGAACCCATCATCGGAATTTGTCTAGGAGAGTGGAGGATGGAATTAAATCACTCCTTGAAGTATTAGAGGATGTTCAAAAAAAGTCACCAAATGATAAACGGCGAATTTCTTCGTTGCTCGGTTTTTCCGGTCCTCACGTATGAAAGGCATACGCTGTAGTCCTCAACACTTTCGGGCCTCGAACTTCTTGTTTCTCATTGATCAACTTTTTGAACACACACTATTAGTATCTTTATATACCGTTTCATGGTATGGTCAAGGTAACGATAAGGAGGTTGATTATGTCGATTCAAGCAATAAATATAAAAGATAAACAGCAATCACGCCAATTAGAAATTAGGCGTATGACGATCTATAAACAAAGCAAAATCATCGAAGCAGCAGATGAACAGGGCCAGATCTACTATATCTTTTTTCACGAAGATCAATATTTAAATTACGTAACATCAAAGAAAATTACGAAGCGTTCCTATGTTAAGGATGCGTTTGAAAAAGGTGTTACATTACCACCGCCCCATCCACTAATTGAAATAGTGGTCTCCTCCTATCCTCATTTTAAGAAGCAGAATTTCAACGAACTTTTTAAAAAACTTCAGCAACAATACTCTTTTCAAGAAACGGCCCTGATCGCCAGCTACTTTGAATCCTTTATTAAAAAAGATAAACTAGCTGATTTTATCAAAACTCTTTTCTATAAGGATCGGCGAGATGGAAAGTTATTATCGTGTTATCGCATTCTCCACATCCTCAAAGACTTTGCACCCAACCATAGCTTGGTGTCTGCATTCTCAGGCGATTTACAATTCACCAAATACGATGAGCGCTACAAACACGGTGATGAGACATTCCTTGCTAAAGACCCCATTTATGTAGAGAGAAAGTTGTATTCCAATAAACATCATGAGCTATCTTTTCAAAAGTTAATGTCTTTATATAAAGAGCAGTCTCGTTGGATAGATATGATTGCTATGTACATAACGCGTGTGGTTCATACGCAAACATCGAATGATTATTATATACTCCACTCACTGATTGATGAACATTTTATTAGTATGAACAGGTTGAGATTACTGGAAGATTTATACACACGTGGCCTTGAAGTTGAGCCGTTAAGACAAGATTTATTGAACTTGTATATGGAGGAAGAAAAGCTTGAAGAAGTATTGACTTTTATAGGCAAGCATGAACTTACGCTGCAGCCATCCCAATCTCAACGATTGATCAAAATTGTAAAACAGCAAGAAATTACAGCCAATGCTACCCCACCTGAAGGATTACGAAAACTGATCGTGGCTTTATTTGAATCAAAGGATGATCAAGCCGCTGATTTTCTACATCAGGCGATCACTTCCTTACTGAACGAACGAGGTCTTCCTTACATACAAGAATGGGCCCAACCGCTGAGGGATATATCCCTTGCGAACCCGATTTTACAAAAGGTCGATGAAATGAATCGTCTTATCGAAGATCCAAGTGAACAACGACGCCTTGGCGAACTGTACCACTATTTCCATAACCCTGAGCAGGCTATTGAATGTATGAGCTGGGATATGGAGCTCCGTGAAGAAGATCCTGAACCAGTGCAATGGCTCGCAAAGCTTTACCACGAGCTAGGGATGGATGAAGAATATAAGGCTTACCAGCAGCTTTATATTGATATGGTCAAAAGAGCTTAGAAAAATAGTTATCTTAGAGTTGCAAAACATGGTCGAATGTCTGTGTTTTGCCTTATTTGATTTCATATATTGCAGAGATCAGATTAAAGGATTTTTGGTAAGTGAAGGAGAATAGCTACGACAAGCGTCTATGGTAAATACGACCGCTCTTAAAAAGAAGCGCTGTTATTCGATAATAAAGGATGGTACGAGTGGAGGGGCAACATGCTGAAAAGTGAGATTGATAAAATTGTAGCAAATACAAGTGGCAAGTCAGGGTTCTCTGGAGTCGTGTACATGAAAAACGAAAATAATGTTGTTATTGAATCAGCCTATAGTTATGCAAATCGTGCTGAGGAATTATTAAACACAGTGAATACACGGTTTGGCATCGCGTCTGGATGCAAATTGTTTACAGCAATAGGCATTTGTCAGTTGGTTGAAAAAGGGGCCCTCTCTTTTCAGACACGACTGAAGGACTGTTTGGATATCGAGTTTCCGAATTTCGATGAAAGGGTTACGATCCATCACCTCTTGACGCACAGCTCCGGCATACCCGACTATTTTGATGAAGATGTCATGGATGATTTTGAAGAGCTTTGGAAGGAAAATCCTGTGTACAATTTGAGAAGTTTAACAGACTTTTTACCAATGTTTCAAAATAACCCGATGATGTTTAATCCGGGTGAAAAATTTCATTATAATAATGCTGGTTTTATTGTTTTGGGGTTGATTATTGAACAACAAACCGGGGACAGTTTTACCGATTACATTGAGTCTGAGGTCTTTCATCGGTGTGGGATGAGAGATTCGGGATATTTTTCTTTAGACCGCCTCCCCAAAAATACAGCCTATGGATATATTGGCAATGAAGATGATGAAACCTTGAGAACAAATGTATATTCTATCCCTATTAAGGGTGGGGCTGATGGCGGGGCTTTTATCACGGCACCGGATATGATCAAATTGTGGGAAGGGTTATTTAACCATCGGCTGTTAAGTGAAAAATATACGAATGCCCTGCTGACTCCATATATAAGTGTTAAAGATAACGTATCTTACGGTTATGGAATATGGATTAACAAAAGAAACAATCACATTTTTAAATACCACATCATGGGGTATGATCCTGGTGTGAGTTTTCATTCATCCGTGTATCCTGATTTAGGTATTAAGCTTGTTGTACCCTCGAATAAAAGTTCCGGTCCATTTGATGTGATCCAAGCAATAGAAGGCTATTTTTGATTTATTGCTAACGCATAATTAGGTGTTAGTAGATTTATTCTACAATAATCGTATTAAATTGTGCGTTTTCAGAGGACTTGTATCGTTGAGGATGGAAATAAACCAGCTCGGAAGTGGAAAACAATTAGTAGTTTTATAATTTTATTACAGTGAGTGTTCAAAAAGTTGCCAAATTAGCAGCAAGCCAACGATGAGATTCGCCTCTTATCATTTGGTGACTTTTTGAACAACCTCTATAAGTAAAAAGGATGGTATTCAATTTGTGATCTCCATCCATTTTGTGGCAGTTTTAGTGCAACCCCATAGACAATTCTGTTTACCAGATGGAAAAAATGCAGCTAACCTAGCCCCATCTCCGATAAAAATTCAAAAATAATTTATGCTAGTTATAAAATAGGTGTGTTTTTTAAAGCTTGTCCCCTGTCCCTCTATGCACGAACCCCCTTTAAATTTTGCAAAAACCCTATAAATCAAGCGCTTACACGGATTGGTAGGGGATCTTATCCATTTGACTATCCAAAAGATTCTGATAACATAATTAAAATATGGGCGGGTTATTATCAGAATCGCTCAGGAAAAAAATATTACAGGAGATGGTGAAAGAGTGACAATTCAAAAAGAAAAAAACGACCATACAACCCCTTTACGACATGATGTGAATCTACTGGGTAATATGCTTGGTGAGATTCTCGTTCATCACGGCGGGGAAGAGTTATTAAACAAAGTGGAAACCATTCGCAAGTTAACGAAAGAACTTAGAAGAAATCGCGAGACCTCTACGTATGAAAAACTTAAAAGTGAAATCCAAACCCTACAACCTCCAATGCGTTCCCAAGTCATCCGCGCATTCTCAATCTATTTCCACCTCGTAAATATTGCAGAGCAAAACCATCGTATTCGCAGGCGTCGCGAATATCAGCTTTTTGAGGATCAAGGTGTTCAGCCTTATTCCATTGAGAGTGCTATTCTATCGTTGAAAGACCATAGCATGGATAAGGAGGTCATTCAGGATGTGCTCGATCAATTATCATTGGAGCTGATCATTACAGCACACCCTACTGAAGCGACGAAGCGTACGGTACTTGAAATTCAAAAGCGTATTGCGACAATATTAATGCAGCTCGATCATCCACAGCTAACGGATAATGAGCGTGAACGTATCCAAGAAAGCTTGTTTAACGAGGTTACGGTCCTTTGGCAAACCGATGAATTGAGACATCGGAAACCGACTGTCATGGATGAAGTGCGAAATGGCTTGTATTATTTTGATCAAACCCTATTTGATGTACTCCCTGATATCCACCAGGAGTTAGAGGATCGTCTTGAGGAAAGTTATCCTGAGGAGAAATGGAATGTCCCCAATTTCCTTCGCTTCGGTTCATGGATTGGTGGAGATCGTGATGGTAACCCGAATGTTACTCCAGAGATTACGTGGGAAACATTGGGCAAGCAGAGGGAGCTTGTTTTGAAAAAGTATGATGCTGTGCTTGTTGAATTAATGAAGCGGTTCAGTCATTCGACAACTCGTGTAAAAGTGAGTGAAGAACTGATTGCTTCTGTAGAAAAAGAAGAGTCTCTCATTCCAGAAGGGAAGAGGTGGCGAGTGAAGGAAGAAATGTATCGCCGTAAATTTGCTGTTATTCTGGAACGTTTGCGTCAGGTGGGTAAATCGGAAACAGGTTATGCATCAGACGACCAACTTTTAGCAGATCTTGATCTTATTCAAAACAGTGTGAAAAACCATCAACCGTCGAAGCGAGAGTTGAAAATGCTGGGTAAACTCGTTCGCCAGGTGAAACTATTTGGCTTTCACTTAGCTACTCTCGACATTCGTAATCATAGCGGAGAACATGAAGCTGCGATCACGGAAATTTTACAAAAAGTAGATATTAATCATGATTATCCTAGTCTTTCTGAATCGGAAAAGATTGAGCTGCTTGAGGGTGTATTGAAAGATCCCCGTCCTATCACTCTACTGAATGAAGACTACAGTGAAGAGACGCAGGAAATGTTGAAAGTCTTCCAATTGATTCGTGAGGCTCACAAAGAGTTTGGCAAACGCTCAATTGAAGTCTATTTGATCAGCATGACAGAATCTGCTAGTGATCTTCTGGAAGTATTAGTGCTTGCCAAAGAAGCAGGAATTTACCGTCTGCATGCTGATGGACGAGTAGAGAGTAATTTGAACGTAGCGCCATTGCTTGAAACCGTAGATGATTTGGTGGCAGGACCCGAGATTTTAAAATCATTGTTTGAAATGGGTGTTTACAGCAAACACTTGAGCGACATGAATAACCATCAAGAAATTATGCTAGGCTACTCTGACGGGAGTAAAGACGGCGGTACTCTAACAGCCAACTGGAGACTTTATAAAGCTCAGCAAGAAATTCATGATATGGCCAAAGAATATAATGTTGGCTTGAAATTCTTCCATGGACGCGGCGGCTCGCTTGGAAGAGGCGGTGGTCCGTTAAATCGAAGTATTCTATCACAACCTGCTGAAACACTAGGTGACGGTGTGAAGATTACCGAGCAAGGTGAAGTGTTATCGTCACGTTATCTCTTGACAGATATTGCCTATCGAAGCCTTGAGCAAGGAGTTTCCACTTTGGTTGAAGGAGCAGCTCATGTATCTAAAGAGTCAGAACAAGCACACAACCGTGAAGAAAAGTGGGAACAAGCCATGGAAGAGATCGCAAACGTCTCTCTTGAAAAATACCAATCGCTTGTCTTTGGGGACAAAGATTTCTTAACATACTTCAATGAAGCGACACCGCTTCAAGAAATTAGTGGATTGAATATTGGGTCTCGTCCTATGAAACGGAAGGACAGCATGAAGTTTGAAAATTTAAGAGCGATCCCATGGGTATTTGCCTGGACCCAAAATCGTCAGTTAATTCCAGCGTGGTATGCTTCTGGGACAGGATTGGTAAACTATGCTTCCCAAAGTGATGATCACCTAAAGCAATTGCAGCAAATGTATGAGAACTGGCCGTTCTTCCGCTCCACCATTTACAATCTGCAAATGGCCTTAACCAAAGCAGATATTCAAACAGCTAAAGAATATACGGCTCTAGTGAATGATCACGTTCTTGGTGAGCGCATTTTTCAAATGATCGTTGAAGAGTTCAATACGACGAAACAGGTTCTCTTACAAATCACAGGTGATCACGAACTTCTCGACCAGCAGCCGACGATTCAAGAATCGGTGAAGCTGCGTAACCCTTACGTTGATCCATTAAACTTCTTACAAGTAGAACTTATCAAGGATCTTCGTCAAAAAGAAAATGAAAATGAAGATACACTCACAGAAGTGTTACTCACGATTAGTGGTATTGCGGCAGGTTTGCGTAATACGGGTTGATCTGGAGGGAGCTGTCGGTCATAAGGCCGGCAGTTTTTTTGATCAGGGAAGAATACCTTCTGCTTTGGTCAGAATCATCGTATGTATGGGTAGAATCCTATTTAATTAGGGCTGAATAATTCTCGCTTAATGACAGTCCCCGGCTGTGATATGGTAGAAACAAGCCGAAACCAGACAGGGAATGTAGAGTTACAGACATTTACAGTTAACGCCGTATAGAAAACCCTCTATTGGCAGTTCTTATTCCACCCCTTTCGAATATATATAGTAACTAGAGAATGGGGGGGATTGCTTCATGCAGTATTATTATGGGAACCAGATGCCGTTACGAGTGCTAGATGAGGCTGAGTTTTGGAAACACCAAGAGGAGGAACATACGGTTGTTATCAGAGAGCTGGTAAGAAATCTCGAACAGGAATATGTGGAGTCATTAAAGGAATGGGAGAAAGAGTTTGCCCAGGCGCATCACCGGGTCATAAGGTATATTGAAACAGTTAACCGTTCCAATGGACAAGTTACTGTGTCACTCTACCAGGATCTCATGCAACTTGTTACCTTTTGCTTACAACAGAGTCAACAGTTTATTAACTTTTGCCAACGGCTTATGGAAGAAAGTGAGCCTATTAGCACCAATCAGACAGCTAAAGTAGTCTTGAATCATATTATTGTTGAATCAGAGTATTTTATTGGAGTGGCTCAAACTATTTTATATCAACGGTAAATAAAAAGGCACTTTCCTTTTCAATGAGGATAAAGTGCCTTTTTCATAATAGAAGCTTTGCACAATTCTAACGTTATTTACGATACCGCATCCCATAAACTAGTTAAGGGAGGGGCTACTATAAAGGGGGGGGTTTACTCAGCCTGTGTGGAGCAGATATGATTTAAAAAACAAGGGGAGCTCCCCTCGTTTTTTTAAAAATGTATTTGTTATTGATCGTCATGTTTCCAAGTTGTTTCTTCACCACTTACAGGACATACGGGGAAATCTTCATTATCATTAAATTTGACTCTTTCTCCTGACTGACATAAGTATTCTCCTGTTTTGGGTACACCTTGACCTGTTCTATATTCACGATAATTCTCATCCATTCGATACACCTCCATTTTTACAATCCATACTTATCTTTTCCAAAAAGCTGTATTTCAATCGAGCCTTAATGCTAAAGTAGTAGACGAATCTCCTATCTCATTACTGATTTTTATTCGTTAACTTATTACGATCCTCTGCGTGGGGCGGTTCTTCCATCCAATTGTTTTCAATCATAATTTTGCCTCCTTCTTTCGCGAACGTGAAGATATCTTGAGCCAGCATCGCCAGTTTTATAGGTAAGTCAGGACGAAAGCTGAATGCCCCTCCGATCACATTGCTGCCTAGACCGAATGTGCTCAACAGATTGGTGTTATACATCATAAGCTTGTCCGAGAAAGGGGGTGTTGTTGAATCAGTCGCCTTCGCAGTCCACGTAACGGGTGCCTGAATGTCACTTCGCATCAGTATGTCATTGAATTCTGTTACAATTTTTTGAGCTAATTCTTTCCCTTTGACAAAATAGTTTTGGACATCTTTATTTTTAGCCGCTTGAGCGTAACCCGTCATCAACTGAATACCCATAGTATTCGTTTCAATTGCATAGCATAAGTGTCCGATTTCAATCGTATTTAAAGGTCGCTTTTCCTGTAAAAAATTGAAGCCGCTGATGTATTTTTGATCTTTGACAAACTCAGAATCTTTCGGCATGGAAATATGGGGAGGCCGTACCAATACCCCCCTATTTAAAAGGAGCTCCGTTATTTCGTCATATACTTTCTGAGCATGTTTAGTTAGATTATTATTCAAATTCCTAATATCCTTGCGGTAGGACATGGTGCTGTATAGAGCGTAATAGCCGATGCTGATCTTGGCCATCGTGCGTATATACATGAGGTCAAAATTGTGATCAAATAAACGTGGCACCCCTTTCATAACATCTTTTTTAGTAAAACCCACAGGAACGGCTGCCTGTTCATTGTTAAATATCGTTGTCAATTCATTCACGATTCTTACTTCGCCATCATAGAGTTTGGTCAGTATTTTTCTTGACTCTTTGTCCTCTGACTTTTCCAAAAGGTGTTCAAGAACTCTTACCATCATCGTTTTAAATTGATATAACGACCATATAATTCCGATTTCTGTTGCTGTTAATTGTACATCCTTTGAATTTCCCATAAAAACCACCTTATCCTAAATCATTACACTTACTGTTTACATTATTTGTCTATTTGATACAGAGAGGATTCTTTTTGCAGGGAGAACCAGCGGTGGAGTAGAAATAAGTATAAAGAACATTTTTCTTTAAAAAAGATCCCTTTTTGATGAAATGGTTACATATTCAACGGAATAATTTAATTAACTGGACACTAAAGGAGAGGAAATCGATGAAAGAGAAAGTAGTACATGCAATACAAGATGAATACCCGGAAGACTTTGCTTGGTGTTATGGGTGTGGGAGGCTGAATGAGGATGGCCATCATTTCAGAACGGGGTGGCAGGGTGATCAAACGGTCACCATATATACACCGCTCCCTGAACATATGGCCCTGCCCGGTTTTGTATATGGGGGATGCTTGCGTCACTAATTGATTGTCATGGCACAGGGTCGGCTTCACTAGCATTACATCGACAAAATGGATATGAACCAGGAGATGGACAGGAAACGCCGCGGTTTGTTACGGCATCGTTAAATATTTCCTTTATGAAGCCCACACCTAATGGGGTTGCTTTAAAAGCCGTGGGTATAGTAAAAGAGATTCATCCAAAAAAGTGGGAGGTCTCTACAGAAATATTTGCAAATGGCTCCTTATGTGCAAAAGGTACGGTAGTTGCTGTTGTCATGCCTGAAACGTTTATACAGCAATAGAAAGAGTTCCTCCTGTAAATTTAAAAGAGCTTATCCGTTAAGGTATAAGCTCTTTTAATGTGTGAAAAATATTCCATTTTTTAAACATTATTCAGCAGATAATTCACTTTTTGTTACCCATTTATGGTCCGTTACTTTCTCACCGCCGGTAGTTGGAGTATAGGAGATCATATATACCGTTGTTTGCTGACCAGATTCAATTTCAGCCGTGGCCCCGTTCATTCCTTTCATATGCGATGCATTCAACGTAACCTCTGTTCCAGGTTCCAGCTTTTCTTCTCCAGCGTCTTCAATTTCTTCATGAATCACCCATTTATGGTTTTCAACTCGCTCCCCGCCAGTAGTCGGTGTGTAAGAAATAACATAGGCTATCGTATCGTAGGCGCCGGTTATGGTTGCTTCAGCACCTTCCATTCCTTTCATGTGACCTGTTTTGATCATCACTTGACTTCCAATTTCATAGGTTGGATTCTCCGCTGCCTTTAAATCGTTAGGGACTTCACCTGAGCTGGAATGGTTCATGTCTTTATGTTCATCAGAACTGGATTCCATGTTTTTGTTTTCCTCATTTTCCGGCTGGCCCTGTTCTTCATTAGTACATGCGCCTAACAGCGATGCAGAGATGAGTAGAATCATTCCCATTATCATTTTTTTACGCATCATCTTCATCCTCCTTTAAAATTACTTAGATTCAGAGTCTTCATTAGCAAATGGTAAAGCACTTTCTTATACTTATACAATACCCCCGTATAGTATGTTAGTCAACTGTTTTGTATGATTCGTTTCAATTTTACTGTATAAGCACAAGTTGGATTGGACTTTTTAGATCATTAAGAAAAAGCTAGACCTTGATTGGCCTAGCCTTTTGCAGTTGAGAAAAGGGATTTATCTTCTACCTTATGGGTAATGATAGTTAGAATCATTCCAAATGTGATCATCCCGGCTGCAATAAGCGTGATTAACGTAAAACCTGTTCCTATGTCCAGGAAGATTGTGCCGAGTGTTGCACCAATAGAATTGGCTAAATTAAAGATCGATGCTGCAATGGTTCCTGACAATGAAGGGGCTTCGGTGCCTGCCAGGATAATCTTGGAATTAAGAATAGGCGTTGTGCCGAACGTTCCTGCTCCAAATAAAAAGCACATAACAAAGGCTAGAATTGAAAATGGAAGAAGGAATGTGAATAGTACTAAAACGGCTGCCAAAATGCCTAAAGCTAGAATTAGGCGTTCTGTTAAGAAGTTAGGATGTATTCTACCAGAAACAAAGTTCCCAATAACGGCACCGAGCCCAAAGAAAAAGAACCCCGTGGTGATACCGCTAACCCCAAAGCCAGCAAATTCACGAAGCATTGGCTCTATAAAGGTATACGCCGTAAAAACGCCGGAGAATCCAAAGACGATAATCGCAAGCACAAGTAAAACATTTGTATTTTTAAAAATACGAAGTTCTTCGCGTAATTTTGGTGCAACTGCAGGTTTCTGATTAGGTGTAACCAATACGAGACCAATCAGTGCAATTATACCAAGTAAAACAATGAACCAGAATACATAACGCCAGTCCAAAACACCTCCAATAAACGATCCAAAAGGAACACCGAGCATAATGGCAATCGTAAGGCCGCCTTGGACAGCTGCGATCGCACTTGGGCGTTTTTCTGGCTTGGAGATAGTAAAGGCAATGGACATACAGAGTCCAAAAAATGGGGCATGCATCGCTGCTGAGAATAGCCTTGAAAGCAACAATATCTCGAAATTCGGAGCCATCGCAGCCATTGCATTACTCATGATAAAGGTAACCATCAAACTGATAAGCAAGGGTTTAGGCGGAACTTTAATCGTAATCATTCGTAGGAGAGGACCAAAAACAGCAACACTGATTGCATAGACACTTAAGAGTAAGCCGGTTGTTGAAACATTTACATTAAGATCTGAAGCAAATTGAGTGAGCAATCCGGTTACGACATATTCTGTCATTCCTACTGCAAATGTTGAAATCATAAAAACAGCTAAAACAATGTTTCTTGAAACTTGTAAACGGGTCATTTGTTACACCCCTTTGCTGTATGTTTTAAAAGTACAAGGGGATATAGTAAAACATTATCTGATAAATGTCTATAGTTGAAGCAGAAAAAAAGTCCCTTTCTTTATCAGGATAGCTTTCTGTTTAAGCAGAGGAGACTCCCCGTGAAAGCACTAATCGTCACTTAGACCTAAAGTTTCTCATCGAATTCTTAGTTTATTCTAAGGAAACTATCAGTATCATTTTTTAACATAGAAGGTAAATGTGAAGGAGGAATGTTTTAAATGAAAAAGACAATCTTGATTGCGCTGAGTATGCTATTCCTTGCAGCTTGTGGAGGCAACGATGGGGTGAAGGCAAATGAAAACACAGTAAAAACAGAAACAGGATCAGCTAATCATGAGAATCTAAAAGAATTTGAAGAAAAGTCTATTTGGCAAAAACATATTAATTTAGAAACGCATTCGATTCAAATAATGGAGGATAACTCGCATAAACGCGTGGCCCTTTTTGAAAATGAACAGGGAGAAGAGATGTACAAAAGTATTTTCATAAAAAATACAGAGAGACTGAAAATTATTCAGTTTGATGAGGGTTTACTATATAATGACATCATTTAAGGAAAGCGAACTATATTTTATCTTTGTCAGAAAACATTGACAGTTATCTCACCTCATGCTAGTATGCCTTTAACCAACTAAATTAAAACTCTTATTCAGAGAGGCGGAGGGACTGGCCCTATGATGCCCGGCAACCTGTCAGCGTTTAGTCGTTGATAATGTGCTAATTCCAGCAAAGCAAATGCTTTGGGAAATAAGAGGGGTGCGTATGTGTAAGCCTCTCTAAATATAGAGAGGCTTTTTCTTATTTCAATACACATACATGCATAGAAAACTAAATACCGTTGATTACTCAGGTGTTGTAACTTATTCAACTTAAAAGGGAAGCTCGGTGAAAATCCGGCACGGTCCCGCCACTGTAAATGGTAGCTACCTGCAGAAGTGTCACTATCTTTTTGTTAGAAAAGGGTGGGAAGGCGCAGGGGAGTGAAGATCATGGAGTCAGGAGACCTGCCTGAGACAATGCACTAAACCTACGAGGTATAGGGAGGTGTTATGAGCGTAACGTGTTCAGGCTGTTTCCACAGTTTGAATTTGCCAATGCTGCATGACCATCTCTCTTAAAAAGGGAGATTTTTTTATTAGTCTACAAAACTTAAAATGGAGGAATGAAGATGACGAAAGTATTAAGTTCAACGATTGGTTATCCAAGAATAGGCGAAAAGAGAGAGTGGAAAAAAACCCTAGAACAGTTTTGGAAAGAAAACTTAACTAAAAGTGAATTTTTGTCTGAAATGGAGAATTTGCGTACAAACGATCTACAAAAGCAACAGGACATCGGTATTGATCTCATTCCTGTTGGTGACTTTAGTCTTTATGATCATGTGCTTGATACAGCAGTTATGTTTGGTTTTATACCTGACCGTTTTCAACACAAGGGTGGGGAAGTGCCAATAGAATTGTATTTTGATATCGCTCGAGGTAATGATGAAGCGGTGGCATCTGAAATGACAAAGTGGTTTAACACAAATTATCACTACATTGTGCCTGAGATTGAATCGGATGCCCAGCCAACACTAACGGAGAATCGGCTGTTACATTACTTTTTGGAAGCTAAAGAAAAACTCGGAATCATAGGAAAGCCGGTTATACTGGGTCCTGTTTCATTTTTGAAATTGGCGAAGGGTTATGAGAAAGAGGAATTTAAAAATCTGCTGAAAAAACTTGTCCCCCTATACATACAAGTTCTTCATGAGCTAGAAAGAGCTGGTGCCGAATGGGTGCAGGTGGACGAACCTATCCTAACAACGCCGATGACCAAAGATGATATACAGTTATTTAGAGAAGTATATGACTCTATGCAAAATGGTGTTTCAAGTTTAAAGATCCTTCTCCAAACGTATTTTGAATCCGTTGATCATTACAAGGAGGTCGTTTCCCTTCCAGTTGCCGGGATAGGCCTTGATTTTGTCCATGATGAGGGAGCCAATCTAGATTCATTGAAGAAGCACGGTTTCCCTAGAGATAAATATCTGGCTGCCGGGGTGATTAACGGCCGAAACATTTGGAGTGAAGATTTAGACACAAAATACGCACAACTTGAACATCTCCTTTCGGAAGTTGAAAAAGATCGACTTATCGTACAGCCTTCTTGCAGTTTGTTACATGTTCCAGTAACTGTAACCACCGAACAGGACTTGGACCCTGTCATAAAAAATGCGCTGTCATTCGCTGACCAAAAGCTTGAAGAAGTGACAGTGTTAGCAGAAGGGCTAAATGATGGTAGGCATACGATTGAAAAAAATATAGAAGAACGTACACGGTGTATTGAATTACTATGGAAGTCTTCCAGTAGAAATCAAGCAGACGTTCAAAAGGAAGTAGAGTTATGGAAAGATATTGAACCAAAACGTTCAACCCACTATTCCAGTCGCCAGAAAATACATCAAGATTATTTCGAGCTTCCGCTATTGCCGACAACAACGATTGGTAGTCTCCCACAAACAAAAGAAATTCGTCAGGCACGGCTGAAATGGCGAAGAGGGGAATGGTCTGATGAATATTATCAATCGTTTATTGAAGAGAACACTTACGAATGGATAAAACGCCAGGAGGAAATCGGGCTCGATGTACTCATACATGGAGAGTTTGAACGCAACGATATGGTCGAATTCTTTGGAGAAAAACTGGATGGGTTTGCATTTACGAGATATGGTTGGGTCCAATCATACGGCTCCCGATGCGTCAAACCTCCCGTCATTTATGGAGATGTATCTCTCACAAAACCGATGACAGTAAAAGAAATTACCTACGCTCAATCTCTAACAAAAAAACCTGTGAAAGGTATGCTGACTGGACCGATAACCATCTTAAATTGGTCATTTGTCCGTGAAGATATCAGCAAATTTGAAGTCACTAAACAAATTGCCTTGGCTCTACAAAAAGAAATAAGGTTTTTAGAAGAAAATAACATCCATATGATTCAGGTGGATGAACCAGCTTTACGAGAAGGCTTGCCGATAAAAGTTGAAAAACAAAAAGAATATTTGGAGGAAGCCGTTTACGCTTTTAGGCTTGCCACGTCTTCTGTGCATGATGAGACCCAAATCCATACACATATGTGTTATTCCGAGTTCGGGGAAATCATGGACACCATTGACCAATTGGATGCCGACGTCATTTCCATAGAAGCCGCCAGAAGTCACGGAGAATTAATTTCAGATTTTGAGAAAAAGTCATATGAAAAAGGGATTGGCCTAGGCGTTTACGACATCCATAGTCCAAGAGTGCCAGGAGTGAATGAAATGGAAAGCAGCATCCTGCGTGCATTAGACGTACTTCACCCGAGACAATTCTGGGTGAACCCTGACTGTGGGTTGAAGACAAGAGGAATTAACGAAACAACGGATGCCCTTAAAAACATGGTTGAAGCAGCCCGACAGATTAGAGAAAAAATTAATAATGAAGTAGTAGTTGTTGAAAAGTAAAGGTAACAATTGGGCATCTTTCTGAATCAGGAAGGTGCCTGTTCCTCATTGTATTGTAAAGAAGTAGTTGAAGAAGCCAAATGAATAGCTATACAAATAAACTTATGATAAAGTATCTGAAAATTAAGTGTTTTAGGAGGCGATTTTTTGATAGACTATAACGGACGTAAGTTTGTTTCAGTTGAAAATACAGCGAATGGAGAAGTTTCTTCAAAAACTTTTTTCGATTATAAACAAGATGGAAATATAATTTCAGCGACCTATAATGGAGGAGAAATTAGATTAGGCACACTGGTTGGAATGGTGAGAGAAGATGGGTGTTTGGAGTTTAGATATAATCACGTTAATATCTATAATGAGATAAGGGGCGGAAAATGTGTTTCAACTTCAGAAATCTTACCCGACGGTCGAATTAGGTTGTATGAGAATTGGAAATGGCTTGATGAAGAGGGAACCGAGGGAAGTTCAACGATTGAGGAAGTTGCTTTATAAAACTAAACACCTTTTGCGCAGTTCTTAACATAGATGGATGATGAAAAGTTAATAAAGGAACAGTTAGGCTGATAATAATGGGGATGAAATAGGAGAACCAAGTAAGATACCTAAAGGAAGGTAAGGTAAAGCCTGTTCCTTAATCAGGAAGCAGGCTTTGTCATCTAGCTTTGTTCAGGATTCTTTTCAATTGAATCGTTAAGCCGCTTGAATTTATTTTTAATCACGGAAGTGTCTGCGAACAAGTCGTGGATCCCCTGGTGGCGCTTTGTAAAGGCGACGACCAAATAAGGCAGGCCGAGGAGAGCCATACTAATGTATCTGCCGATGCACTCACGGGAAATGATCTGCACATTTGTGAGCGGCTCACTCGTCAACGATTCAACGGACAGGCCGAGGATCATCTTTCCGAGTGTCGCCTGAAAAAACTTTGTCATCAGGATAAAATAAAGGAAAAAGATGATAGATGTTGTGATGTTCGAAGCGCTGAACATGTTGATCCAGAGTTTAGCTCCCTCGAGGTTGAACAAACGGAGGAGCGGTCTTGTCAGAATGGAATTGACTCCCCAAATGACAATCAGATCAATCAAGTAGGCGGCGAAACGAGAGCCGAATCCGGCATATAACACCCGTTGGATATCATCTTTTTGGCTTTTAAGCAGATTCATGACTGGCATGCCTGCTGTTTGCTGTTCGGTAGTCTCCATATTTTCCACCCTCCTTTACTCGTTATACATATACATTAATGTCGGACCTTGTCGATTGCTGATCAGCTGTTCGATGAAGCGGATTTCACTGTTCGGCAGCAAACTTTTCGCTAGTGGCAGGTCGAAAAAGGCCCCAATGCTATTATCCTTATATTCAATGACCTGGGGGTCTCCGCCGATTTCCTTCTGCAAAGCGTTCAACGCATCATCTTGGAAGCCGATTTCGTCAACGAGGCCGTTCTCTACGGCTTGCTTACCCGAATAAATTCGACCATCTGCAAGGTCATAAACCTTGTCTTTCGGCATGTTGCGTCCTTCTGCAATGACATCGACGAATTCTTCATAGGATTCATCGACAAGAGATTGGATGATTTGGCGTTCTTGATCTGACATTGGTTTCGTCGGGCTCATGATATCTTTGAATTCACCGCTTTTGAATGTATTGAACTTCACACCAAAATTATTGGCTAATTCCTGGTAATTGATACTTTGCATAATCACCCCAAGAGATCCCGTGAACGTCTCATTTGAGGCGAAAATTCGATGCGCAGGTGCTGAGATGTAATAGCCTCCTGAAGCAGCCATTCCTCCCATTGAGACGTAAATCGTTTTGCCGGCTTCTTTAATCTCCTGCAATTGATCATGGATTTCGGCGCTTTCATAGACACCACCACCAGGTGAATTCACGTAGAGAAGTACACCTTTAATGGAATTATCCTCTTTAATGGTTTCAAGCTTTTCAATAAATTGCTCGTGCTGATAGCCCCCGCCCCCTAAAGGATTAGGGTTTGATCCCGGATTGTTCATAATCGTACCTTCTAGGCTGATTTGAGCAATGCGCTTGGTCGCCGATCCTCGTTCGATGATTTTTTCTTCTGGCTGTTGGCCGCCTGGGAGCATCGATGCCTTGTTCTCGGAAAAACTTTCATTCATGAAAAAGCCGATACTCTGGAAGGCAATGGCTATCAGCAGTATGCTCGCGGCGATGATACTTGCAACAATACGTTTGTTCATATGTAATCCCCTTTCGACAATGGTGTACAGTGACTAAGTCGTACCTTATCAGGATATCTAGACCCGAACATTCTATTCATACGATTGGAATAGCGAAAGGTTTCGTTAAAAATGAGTTTAATGGAATTTGGCATAACATCCGCCTTTCTTGAATAGGCCGAAGTTTTCTAATGACCGTTAAGCTGTGAGTCTTCCCTGGAAAGCTTCTCCTTCTGTTCAAAAAAGAGTAGACGAGTTTCCCCGTCTACTCTTTTTTTAGCTTATTTATGATTTCGCCCTTCACCTGAATAATGTTTTTTTATTTCGGTTGTATTTCTTTCTTTACCTGTTTTTTGTGTGCACGGTCGTGGGCTTGATGACGATCATCCTCCACTTCATTGGACGATTGTTTACCTTGAGGAACTACGGTTGCAGATACTTCTTTCAGTCCTGCTTGGTCCTTCTCATATACAAACGATGCTCTCGTAGAAATATCAGCCCCTGGATTGGTCACAAAAGGAAGGACGCGATAGTCTGTTTTCCATTGTGTAGGGGTCACCTGGCAGCGAACATAACCGCGATAATTATTAAAGAATTTGATGTGTTCATTCTGTGCTAAAATGCGGTCGGTATCAGCACGCTTATCTGCTCCATTCCCACCTGACGTAATGGAGGTTCCAACAAATTCGACCCCTAGAACACGAGAATTCAAATCATTAAAGTCAGCAAGCAAGTTGGACGCCCAGTTTGCATGAACATCACCAGTAAGGACGATCAAGTTATTTAATTTTTTACTATCTACATAGTTTGTGATCCGCTGACGGGCAGGGGTATAACCGTCCCAACCATCCATACTGAATAAAGGCTCGTCCTGACTTGGTCCATAGTTTCTTTCTGCAAAAAATATTTGCTGTGCCATTACATTCCAGTTCGATTGGGATTTGTTAAGCTTATCAAGCAACCATTTTTCTTGTTCTTCACCTAGTAGGGTACGGGATGGATCTAATGACTCCGGTGTTTGTGGAGAGCTTGTATCTCCATTAGCCTGGTCAGAGCGGTATTGTCGAGTATCGAGTACAAAGAAATCCGCTAAGTCGCCGTATGAAAAGCTGCGATATAACTGCATATCAGCACCATGGGGCATCGATGATTTACGGAGCGGCATATGTTCGTAATACGCTTGATAAGCAGCGACACGGCGTTTTACAAACTCTTCAACGGGCTGGCCTTTTTCGGGAATGGTATCAGCATAATTGTTTTCCACTTCGTGATCATCCCAGGTCACTACCCATGGAAAGGCGGCATGAGCAGATTGTAGATTCTCATCCGTCCGATATTGAGCGTGACGATTTCGATAGTCTTCTAACGTCATAATTTCTGGACCGCTGTGGGTTCTGACATTACCTGAACCGGAAATGTATTCATTCGGACCATATTCATATATGTAGTCCCCAAGATGGAAAACAAGATCAAGATCTTCTTTCGCCATATGTTTGTAGGCTGTATAGTAACCGTGTTCGTACTGCTGGCAGGAGGCAAAAGCAAAGGTAAGGCTTGAGACATGGGAGCCTCTCGCAGGAAGTGTCTTCGTTTTTCCAACTTGACTATATTCCCCTCCAGCTTTAAAACGATAGAAATAGACCGTGTCAGGCGGCAATCTCTCGACTTCCACATGGATCGAGTGAGCTAATTCGGGCCTTGCGACTTCTGTTCCACGCTGCACAATATGACGAAAGTGCTCATCTTTTGCTAATTCCCAGTGTACCGGGATGTTTCGTGAAGGGGCTCCTCCTCCTTTGAGAGGTTCCGGAGCTAATCTAGTCCATAGAACGATACCATCAGGCAGAGGGTCACCAGAAGCCACTCCAAGTGAAAACGGATAATCGTTAAACTTAGCTTCTGCATCGACTTGAATCCCACCCATGGATTGAGCGATGACCATACCGAGAGAAAGGCCGGCAATTTTCCCTGCTCCTTGCAAGAATCCGCGTCTATCGATGTCTTTGTGCAAAGTTTCCTCATTTAGTTTTTGAATCAGCTCATCCATTGATCTTTCCTTAGACATATTAGTTTGCTCCTTTCTGAATCCTTAATATTTGAGTCGATTCTTAGTATAAAATGCGTATATTAATGAGCTGTTAAGGACTGTTAAGGAAGTGGCCTAATTGGTATTTCAGGAAATTTTTTGCTTTAGGGATGATAGAATCACTTAGATTACTTATTATTCCATTTCAAGTGTCTATTAATTAAAATTAGAAACATATATTCGACAAACTCGTTCGTTAATCTTGGTCTTTCTTTCCTTGTTTTCTTTACAGTTGCTAAACGAAAACAAAATATTTTTTTCTCTTCATGATGATAAACTTATAGGGCAATGGTTTGACGTATAAACGGCTATGATCATAATTTGGTGCCCTGTCTATATATTTATTACATAAGGGACATTATCCATATTTTTTATAGATGGAGGGAAATGAATGAAGAAGGGGATAGCTATTATAATAGGGGTAGTTGTCACTTGTGCGGTGGTTGCTTTTATGATTAATGATTTTGGTGGAAGTAAAATCGCACAGGGGGAAGAATTAGAAGAAAATATTAGAAAAAGTATGGAGGAAACAGAAGAAAGAAACGAGAAGCTAAAGGTTTTTAGGAAGGATCTACATGAATCATTCAGAGAAGAAGGCTTTGAAGGCAATTTCTCTAATTCAATAGATAATATTTTTTCTAATGAATCCCCATCCGTTACTGTTAGAGTCAAAGACGAACAATATAAACAGAAACATGAAGAGGAAATGAAATCGTTAATCAATAATCTCATCGAATCGTACAATTTTGACAATGTTGCCATCCATGTAAAAGTACGGCATTGGGATATGGAAGAATTAAGTGAAGAAGATAAGAAACGGAGAGATCTTACCCACGAGATATTCGAAATTAGTAGTCATGTATTAGAAAAAGAGGGGTATGACCAAGTGGATGGAATGGGCATTCAATCATTGGAGTCAAAGCCTATTTTAACTATTGAAATTAAGGGAACGAAGCAACATTACAAAAAGGTTAAGGATGACATTGAAAAACTTGTGCACGACGCGATCCAAGCTAAAAAAGATTTAGATTATACAGTTAAAGTCAATAGACAAACTGAAGCAGAAGTAAGGGATATGGAATGGTCTCCTATTTTCAGGTCAATCATGGAGGAAACAGATAAAAGGTTTGATCATGTAAAGGGATTTGCTTATTCCTTTCACCCTGAACCGCTGCAAATCATCATTAAAACATCGTTATCACAGGAATGGTTTTCATGGGGAGAAAAGAAACGTGTGGAAGATATCGGAGAATATGTGGAGCAAATTATTGAAATAAAAAGAGAGGACCTTTCAATAGAAAAGATACCTTATACCATTATTGTTAGAGGTAAAGAATCTAAACAGTTGGGAACATTTGCGAAAGATTAGATTTAAATACTTAGTAATTAGTGTTCAAAAAGTTGCCAAATTAGAAACAAGAAGTTCGAGGCGCGAAAGTTTTGAGGACCGCAAGCCGTATGCCTTTCATACATGAGGACCGGAAAAATTGAGCAACGAAGAAATTCGTCGCTTATCATTTGGTGACTTTTTGAACAGCCTCTAGTAGTACTGACCAGTTAACACGAGATAACTAGCAAGTAATACTCTATTTCTATCCATGACAAAGCCAGCAGACATCCCAAATTCTGCTGGCTTCACTAGTAGTCTATTCCTGTTGAATTTAGCATTGCTTCAGTAGGTAAGGTATTCTTCATACCAACTCAGGTTTTTTCACGGGACGGCTCGCCTCCAAACCAGCTTTATTCAAAAAGTTCCATGGCTGGTTGAAGTGTGGTTGAAAGAAAAAGTCGACAAAGGCAAGCTCGTCAATCGTCATGCCGTGCTGGATGCCAACCGACATCGTGTTGATAGATTGGGTGACATCCGCTTTCGATAACACCTGAGCACCTAGAATGCGTCTCGTATCTGGGTCGAACGATACTTTTAATTTTACATTTTCCGCTGTTGGCATAAAGTCAGGTCGGTGTGTGTCTTCAATTGTGACGCTTTTCACATGAATGCCCATAAGAGAAGCAGACGTTTCGGTTAACCCAGTAGAAGCCATATTCAAATCGTAAATGTGTAATCCTGAGGTGCCTTGTGTACCAACGTGCTTCACCGTTGGCTCCATTAAATTGTGAGCGACGAGTGTTCCCATGCGGACAGCATTCGTGGCAAGTGGAATATAAGCATACTCACCGGTCGGGTTATACTTGACGGCACAACAGTCGCCAGCGGCAAAAATCGTCGGATCACTTGTTTGCATATATTGATTGACTTTGATGGCCCCGTTGTTCAGTCTGTCAACTTTCCCTTTTAGCAACTCTGTATTCGGACGGAAGCCGACACACATGATGACAACGTCGGTTTCATACTCGTCTTTGTTCGTCACGACTTTTTTTACCGCTCCGTTCTGACCTTCGATGCGCTCAACCGTTTGCGATAGAGCAAGTTCGATATTGCGTGTCCGGAAATCGGCTTCCACATCGTTTGTGAACTCGGGATCCAGATATTTGTTCAAAATTCGGTCGGCACCATCAATCAACGTCACGCGTTTGCCGTCTTTTTCAAATGCTTCGACGAGTTCCACACCGATGTAACCGGCACCGACGACTGTCACATGTTCAGCCTGTTCCGCACGTTCGATGATCGTATTCGCCTGGTTATAATTCTTCGCTAATAATACGTTGTGGAGATCCATGCCTTTAATTGGTGGAGTAATCGGCTGCGAACCTGTTGTCATAACAAGCTTGTCATAGTGGTCTGTCACCGAAATTCCTGTGACTAAATTTGTAACATGAATCAGTTGGTGGTCCGTGTCTATTTCCTTAACGTCATGCTGCATCTTCATCTTGATGCCAAGTGCTTTCATTTCTTCAGGGGAGGAGTAGAACAACCCTTGAGGATCATTGACGACACCACCCACATATAAAGCCAGACCGCAAGATAAAAAAGATACGTTGTCGTTTCGCTCATATACGGTAATTGTTGACTCTGGATACAAGTTTGCGATATTGGTAGCTGCTGCCGTACCAGCGTGTGTGCTTCCGATGACTGCGATTTTCATGAGTTTATCCTCCTAAAGTTTGTAATGTAAAATGTTTCACATATTTAATTGTAACCTTATTATAATCGGCTTTAGAGTTTCATACAAGTGTTTTGCTCAATACTTCACAATATAGACAAAACCTGTTTAATAGCGCTAATTTACAACGTGCCATGTCCTTAAATAAGTACAATCTTAAGAAATGGCAGGATATTCATTAAAGAAAGCGAAATTGTAATGAAAGAAACGATAATGGGATGCGAACTTTAAGAAGCGGGGGAGTAAAGATGGCTTTAAAAGCTGGAGATGTGATTACATTTGAACGCACTTTTACAGAAGAGGATGTTGAACTATTCACAAGAATCTCAGGTGATGAAGGTTCCCATCACCTGACCCCTGATGAACAGGGAAGATTGGTCGCCCAGGGATTACTTACGGCAACATTGCCTACAAAGGTAGGGGGCGACTACAATGTACTCGCACGCAAGATGACCTTTGAGTTCCTCAGGCCAGTATTCACAATGGATTACCATTCTTTGTGATGTCAAAATCGACCAGTTTGAGAATCAAGGTGCGAGAACCCTGATTACAGCCTCTTTTTCATGTCGAAATCAGGAGGAGAAAGAAGTAGTAAAAGGTGAGTTTTCGGAAGTCATAAAGGATCAATAATAACAAGTTTTATGAGGTGGAATATGAACAAAGAAACGCCCTATTTGGACAGGATCAAACAGTGTTATCCAGGCTTACATATATACTCAGCAAAAATGAATGAAATTGGACAGAATAATGATGTGCTTATTGTTAACGATTCGCTTGTGTTTCGATTTGCTAAATATAGAGAGGGTACCGATCACCTTGAATTGGAAATGGAAATCTTAAGTGGTGTTTATGATTACGTTTCTCTGCCAATTCCTCGACCGATATATAAGAACTTTACAAGTAAAGAACCTGGTCAATCTTTCATGGGATATGAAATGATTGATGGTCAGCCAATGTGGGGAACTATCATCTCTAGCAGTAAATCTGCTGACCAGTTGCAGAACATAGCGAATCAGCTTGCCCAGTTTTTACACGAGCTGCACAGCATTCCAGTGGGGGAAGCCGTGCCAACTCTAGAGAAAGCAAATGTAGACCCATATAAAGACATTTCAAACTTGTACGGTAAAATTAGGAATGAGCTATTTCCTTATATGAGAGATGAAGCTAGATGGGAAACTTCTGAGCATTTCGAGACCTATTTAAGTGACGAGTCACATTTTAACTTTACACCGTGTCTCATTCATGGAGATTTCGGAGCCTCAAATATTTTATACAGTTCTAATAAAAACAACATCACGGGTGTTATCGACTTTGGAGGTTCATATGTAGGTGATCCAGCGTATGATTTCGCTGGCATCTTATCAAGTTACGGAGAGGAATTTCTACATAGGCTTACAAATAAATATCCTGGGATAGATCAAATTTTAAAACGAATGAAATTTTATAAAAGTACATTTGCCTTACAGGAAGCCTTATTTGGGATTGAAAACAATGACGTAGAGGCTTTTAAAAATGGTATTAAAGCGTATAGGTAAGATTTTTTTATGAAAAAAGCCAGCAGAAATCTTACACTCTGCTGGCTTCATTACGTTTCTATTTTATTTAATTTGTTTAGGCTTCTTTCTCTTGTAACACGGTGACCGTTTTTCTTGATGGAGAGGGGGTCATATTGAAAATTATATTTAAGAAGATAGCTGTCACACTGCCTGCAACAATGCCGTTACTCGTTAAAATTTGAATACTCTGTGGTAATTGAGCAAACAATTCAGGAACAACCGTCACGCCAAGTCCCATCCCAACCGAACAGGCAACAATCATTGAATTCTCGGGGGAGTTTGTGATGACGCTGCTAAGCATTTTGATGCCTTGTGCAATAACCATTCCAAACATGGCAATCATGGCTCCTCCTAACACGGCTGATGGAATAATCGTCGTTAAGGCTGCAATTTTAGGGATAAAGCCTAGTGTAACTAACATGAGACCAGTAACTAGAATTACTTTACGTGATTTAACCCCTGTCATGTGCATCAAACCGACATTTTGAGAGAACGCCGTGTAAGGGAAGGCATTGAAGAGCCCACCAAGTACAATGGCAAGTCCCTCTGCTCGGTAACCTTTTGAAAGATCCGCTTCTTGTAATTTTTCCTCGGTCATATCACCAAGGGCGAAATAGACACCTGTTGATTCCACTAGGGAAACCATTGCCACTAGGATCATAGTTAAAATCGCAGACCATTCAAATGTTGGCATCCCAAAGTAAAAAGGCTCAACCATGTGGAATACAGATGCTTCCGTTACAGAAGCGACATTCACTTTTCCGATAAAAGCTGCGGCCACAGTTCCTGCAATGATGCCAAGTAAAATGGAAATTGATCTAATAAACCCTTCTGTGAATCGGTACATTAGGATAATAAATAATAGCGTCCCAAAGGATAAGGAAATATTTGAAATCGAACCGAAATCACTTGCCCCTTGGCCGCCGCCCATATTGTTGATTGCAACGGGAATTAAGGTGATCCCGATAATAGTGACAACTGTACCTGTCACAACCGGAGGGAAGAAGCGGACTAATTTTCCAAAGAAAGTACTTATCACAATAACAAATAAACCAGAAACGAGAATGGCACCATAAATGGCTGAAATCCCATATTGTCCACCAATGGCAATCATCGGGCCAACGGCTGTAAACGTACAGCCAAGGACAACAGGGAGACCAATTCCAAAAAAGCGAGTACTCATCACTTGTAGGATTGTTGCGACCCCACACATTAAAATGTCGATCGCAACCAGATAGGTAAGCTGTTCGGAAGTTAAGCCTAAAGCTTCCCCAACAATGAGGGGACTAATATGGCACCTGCGTACATGGCCAGAAGATGTTGAATGCCTAATGTTGCCGTCTTCATACGGATGCCTCCTCCTTAGTAAATGTAACTTTACCGTCCACTAGTGATTCAATTGATGCCAGTGATTCGACACGAATACCTTGTTCCCTTAGGATTTTTCCACCATCTTGGAATCCTTTTTCGATCACAATTCCAACACCAGCAAGAGACGCACCTGCCTGTTCAACAATGTCCATTAGCCCTAGCACAGCTTGTCCATTTGCCAGGAAATCATCAAGGATGAGAACCGTATCATCACTTGAAATATAATCCTTTGAAACCGATATCTCATTGGTTTCATTTTTCGTAAAGGAGTGGACACTTGCTGAATACAAATGATCGATTAAGGTGAGTGATTTACGTTTTCTCGCAAAAATAGCTGGAACACCTAAGCTCAATCCTGTCATTTGTGCCGGCGCAATCCCGGAAGACTCAAGCGTTATAATTTTCGTAACCCCTTTATTGGCAAAACGGTCTGAAAATTCTTCTCCAATTTGCTGCATTAACACAGGGTCAATCTGATGGTTTAAAAACGAGTCGACCTTGATAACAGATTCGGATAATACACGTCCTTCATTTAAGATCTTCTGTTCTAATAGTTCCATTGCTCTCACCTTTCTGTATTTAGGAGAAAATAAAAAAAGCCCGAAAAAAATCCTGTTTCCACACAAACTATGAGGAAGCAAGTTTTTTCGAGCTTTGAAAAAAAACAAATGAAAAGAGAGCATGAGCAGGCATCATCTCATCATTTTGCTGCTTTTCATAGTCGGTTTGTTTACGGTAAACCGGTAGAAACTTGCAGGCCATATCCCCGCGATTATATGAAAAATACGATATTCAAATGTTACCAACAGTATAGCACGAATTTTGTCGAAAACAATACCTTAAAGATAAAACAGGGTTTAGATTTATTGCCGAGAAGATGTGTAATTATTTATATAAATGAATGAATTTCATAATTTAAGTCCCTTCTGCCCCAGGGGATTCAAAACGCAAAAAGGAAGTACCTCCCCAAATCTAGTCAAGTAGGAAATTTGAAATCATTTTTATTAGGTAAGGGCAGTGATCTGGAAGACTCCATCTCGAGATAGGTTTCCGTTTCCTTGGATGGAGAAGGAGGTCCGGGAAATCACTCGCTTTCCGTGGGCATGCGCTGAGCCTCCTCGGACTCTGTCCTCCGGGGTCTCACCTGTCATGTTTATCCCACAGGAGTCTCGCCATTTCCCTGACCTCCTTGTGTTTGTGAGAAGAACGGAAACACTCCAGGTTCACAAGTCACCCAAAACGACAGAAGAACTTCTTATCAGAGAGCTGAAAATCTCTCTGTGACGCGGTTATTATGCCACATCATGATGGATAAAGCCCTTTGAACATGGGAGATTTATTCGGATTACGAATGGCTTCGTTCATCACAAAACAGGTGGGGTGGCTGGGGAAACGGCGAGACTCCCGCGGGAGAAGGAGCGAGGCGAGACCCCGGAAGGCTTCGCCCGGAAGGCTTCGCCTGAGGAGGCTTGCCAGTTCCCCCGCAGGAAAGCGAGTCGTTTTCCCAGCCACCCTGAGCCCTCATACCGTAACGGACCTAAGTGTCTCGGAGCTGAGTCTCCAGGATAAGGGGGCGATGTGAAGCAACATGGATAGAAAGTGATCAAACTTCTTTATAAAACGGAAACTAAAATCTTCTGGATAAGAATCCATTTTGAATCTTTTCGGAAAAGAGCCTTATATTCCTCCAGTCTTTGGCGTTTTAAAAAGAGCAATTATGAAATTGATTCAAATAAAAGACTTCTTACATATTAGGGAGATGCTATTACACTAACGGGTTAGGAATCGTAGGCAGGCGTTTGGTTTGATGAATAGGACCATCCCGAACTAAAGTATGGATACACGGTTAAGAAGGGGGTAACTTTATTTTGTTTCATTCGGGATGGTGGAGAAATTTTAAACGTTTGGAGTATTAAAAGACGAAGAAAGTAAAACAAATCATTACTTTCTTCGTCTACTTTCGTTGAATAGTCTAGCATTAGAAATATCGTTCTTAGATTTACAATTACTTTTTGTAAAATCCTCTAGTTTTCTAACTGCAGATTTAAATTCTTTTTCAGTCATCTGATTCGAAGCTAATAGTGAGCATAGCATTGCATAGGCCATCGGTGTTGTATCAACGAGAACACTTACATCAACATCGGAATTTCCACTAGACATAATAGAAGAATCGTTCGAGTACTTATCATAAGGTAAAACCTCGCCCTTAGTCTCGAATGAATACAGATTATCATTTGAACGTCCCATAACGTCACCTCACTTTAAGTTAATAGGAAGTGGGATAAATTATCCCACTTCAACTAGTTATTAACACCCATAGTACTTCTTCTTGCGTCTACGTCTACGTCTACGGCGATCGTCTTCGTCGTCTTCTGCACCTGCCACTTCATCATCCTGCTCTTCATCGGAGTCTTTACGGACCCTTGCTTTAGACTCGGAGTCAACTTCTACATCAACAAAAGAGTTTCCACTGTCTTCTACGCTGGCAAAATTGAAGTTTTTGCTCTTTGACTCACTTTCACTCTCATTGTCATTATCGATATCACTATCGAAATCTACTTTTGCTTTTGCCTTTGAAACAGAAAATTTTTGATTTCCATTTTCATCAAAACGGTCTTCATTTTGATCTCGATCTCTCCATTTTCTTCCCATGTCATTTCCTCCTTCGATCTTCTGACTTACTATTAATATACTCAAGTTTGCCGTTAGCGTAGCCGCGTATGTCCTGAGCAAAGAGTCTGTTTTGTCAGAGCCGTGACAAAGGTTTAGGTAGGCTGCGTCATGCAGAACTTTCTATCTGGAGGTATTTTTGATATAGGGATGGACTAAATAACAGACTTATTTTATTTTTCTCGAAAGAAGGTCGGATTGATTTATCAACTCGTCAACAACACTATCTCAGTGCTGCTGGCAAGGGAAGCAGTGGAGTAAATTTCCATGCGGCTGTTGACGGTTAATATGGGTAAGAACGAGGAGGCACTGAAAAACTGCAATGTTTTGTCAGCGGCAAGAATCAATCATTCAAAAGATGATTATTCTAAAAATATATGCACCATTTAGTGAGGTGTTTGCGTATTAACTCGTTTTATACACGATTTAGCACCATTTATGCATATTACAAATTTTCCAATCTATACCCCTACTTTCCTGCTTTAATATCAGGACCACTGAAAAACTGCAATGTTTTCCAGTGGTCTCAAGAACAAGAGGGGGGTCCTTTTCAAATTGTGAAATCCCATTGCTTTCATGTGAAGGTAAGAGGACTCAATTAATGTTGTCTGAGCCTGTCCGAAGAAAGGATTTGGACCATCATCTGGCCATTTACTGATTTAGCTCGGATTAGTATCGGTTGATTATATTCATTTTTGAACGTGAAATCGGGTCCGTACCAGCTAACCGTAGCATCCCGTCCTGGTGGGACATAAGGGACTTTCCTGCTGTGGGAATAGCGCTCGATAATTTTAAGCCCAGCATCATCTGCTGCATTAAACAAAGTAGAGGACACTTGGCAAATTCCACCGCCAATGTCTTCAGCTAATTCCCCTTTTACAATAACCGGGGCGCGCAAATACCCCTTTTCCTTTGTTCGTTTTCCGACTACTTGATTAAAGGAAAACATCTCTCCAGGGAATACAACATGATTATTGATAGCTTTTGCCGCAAGGTCAATATTGTTCGTCCGTTCATTGTTGCTCTTTTTGAAAAAAGTTAGATACTTTCCAATTTGCTGTGTTCTTATATCCGCAAGTAACTCACCATCTACTTGAGGATAGTCGGGAACCATAGGTACTGTAGTCTTCACTGAATCATGGGAATAAAAATAATTGTAATATCGTTCAGCTAATTTTGTATGATTTACCTTAGTTCCAGCTTTGCCTTGAACAATGTTCCCATCATCATCAATGGTTGCATTTACTGGTGATTTAGCTAATTTGCTGTCTAAGTCATCCATAAATGTCTCAAGTCTAACTTTATCGACAAACTTTTCATCAAGGTAGGGAATAGTAAAATCCGTTCTGTTGACACGTGCGACGGTTTCTCCGTCTTTCGTAACTGAAAAATAGTCAGTCATATTTTCTTGTGGCAGTATAAAGAATAAAAGAAAAGATAGGACCATGAGTTTCATTGCTAACACCTCTGACAGTAGTATGAATAAATGCAATAAATTCATGCACTTATTAGGAAGGGTAATATTAGCAAAGGCAGACTTAAGATGGAAAAACAGCAATATGATCGGGATAGCGACTGAGTTTGCTCTTTATTCTTTTTAAAAAATATCCAGTTTAGATCGAGGCTCTAGGCTTAGAGTTCCTCTTTGAATCGATGGGGTTTTTGATAAGAGAAGCAGAAAAAGTGTATAGGTTTCCCTACACACTAAGCAAAATTATGGATGTATGGAAACGGGGGTCCCAATTGGAATCATAGTTGCTAATTCCTCTACATCACTATTGTACATTCGGATACAACCTCTTGATACAGCTTTACCAATCGAACTCGGATCATTTGTTCCATGAATGCCATAGTGTTCTTTCGATAAACTCATCCACATTGTCCCGAATGGCCCACCAGGATTGGGCGCTTTGTTAATAACTATATAATTCCCTACTGGCGTTCCATGCAGCATTCTTCCAACCGCGATCGGATATTGTTTTTGCTGCCTCCCATTTTTCAGTAAAGTCAGCCGACGATTGTTGAGTGACACATCAATATGGTAAGGAATTGTATTTACGGGTGGAAAGCCTGGTATAACAATAGATTGACCAGGATAAATAGCATTTGGATTAATGGATGGGTTAGCCTGAATAATCGCGGGTACTGGTGTACGATAATCTTGAGATATTTGAGTCAGTATTTCACCTGGTTTAACTGTATGAATCAATCTAAACACCTCCGTAGGTTCTCGGTCTCCCTACATTCTATGTAGATTATGGAAAGTGTTTCAAACGACTAATCATCTTTTGTAGCAGGGTGGACTTTTGCAACTTCTTTTAATTTACATTAGGTTAAGTCTATTCAAGCAAAAAGGCTCTTCTAATTTAGAAGAGCCTTTTCGTTCGTATGATCATCTCAATCGGTAAAAGGGAGTAGACTTAGCCTTTTGGTTCAAACGTTTTGCAATCAGTTTCCTCTGTTGTTTTGGCTTTTGCCTTTTTGTGGGTAACCACGTAGATTCGGTCGGCATTACAAACGTTGCCCTCACCCCAATAAGTGCAATTATTTACCTCGCAAAGCACATCTTTAGCCATATTAAACACCACCCTTCACCTTTATCATTTGCAAAAAAAGCTAAATAATGAAAAAAGCTGTGTGTGTTCAAAAAGTTGACGAATAAGAACGTCGACACTAGCACGTCCTGTGCGTCGCCAGAAGGTCGAGGCGCAAAATTTTTGGGAACCACAGCGTATGACTTTCCTACGTGAGGATCGAAAAAAAACGAGCAACGAAGAAATTCGCCGTTTTATCATTCGGTGATTTTTTGAAGATCTTTTGTATTGAATGAAGGGTATAACAAGCCAATCTGTTATGCTTTCTTGCTCTTCCATCCAAGTGGAATGTTTTCATAATTAAACCTGATATAATGGAACTGCTGCAGAAAGAAAGTGGAGGTAACAATGAAGAACGAATATCAATTCATTTATAACAGGCTGTTCGAGCATTATGGCCCTCAAGGCTGGTGGCCAGCTGAGACAAGATTTGAAATGATGATTGGATCGATCTTAGTTCAGAATACAAGCTGGCGTAATGTTGAAAAGGCCCTGTTAAAAGTTAAGACTTATCTAGAACCTGAAGCAATTGAGAATTTACCTCTCGATGAACTTGCTCAACTTATCAGGTCAAGTGGTTTTTTCAATATAAAGGCGAAGAGGATAAAAGCCTACTTAGAGTGGTTTAAAATATATGATTATGATGTCGATAAGATTAAAAAGCTGGAAAGGGGATCACTGCGGAAAGAGTTATTGGCTATAAGTGGTATTGGTCGGGAAACAGCTGATGTTATGCTGCTTTATGCATTTGAAAAGCCAATATTTGTAGTGGATGCTTATGCTAGAAGGATTTTCTATCGGTTCGGATTGGATATGCCAAAATCATATGATGCGTTTAGACAGCAAGTGGAGGCAGAGTTGCCAAAAGAATTGAGGCTGTTTGATGAATTTCATGCCCTTCTAGTTGAACATGCGAAGGAGCATTGTAGATCAACACCTATGTGTAACCAATGTCCGTTAGTGGATCGTTGTGCTAAAAGATTAGACTAGCTCTAGTTTGTTAAGCAGAATGTTCGAGAGGGCTCTCATATAGCTCCTGATATTGATATTATCAGAAAGGATTTACAAAGAAATGAGATGACTTTTTAGTAGCAAAAAAAGCATTGACCAATGTGGTCTAATAACGCTACACTTAAATCGACCGAAGTGGTCTATTTAGTTGGAGGAAAAAATAATCTTAAAAAAGGTTGTTTGAATATGACAGAGACATTTAAGAACCTCGATGATAACAAACAAAAGCGGGTTTTAACGGCAGCACTTAAAGAATTTGGTGAGAACGGATTTGAGCAAGCTTCAACAAATCGAATGGTAAAGGGTGCTGGCATAGGAAAGGGAATGCTCTTTTACTATTTCAAAAATAAAAAGGAGCTTTATCAATATTTAATTGATTACAGTCTCGACTTCACGATTAATGAGTATATAAACCTTATTGATACGGCAGAACCCGATTTTATCGAACGGCTTCTGCAAGCCTCCCGAATTAAAATGAAGGCATACACAGAGAATCCTGCTCTTTTTAATTTTCTGGGCACCCTTCTATTAACTGATGAATCAGAAATACCTGCGGCTTTAAAAGTTCGAATTGAGGAATTACAAAAGCTAGGTTATTCGAAGTTGTATGAAAATATTGACAGGAGATTATTCCGAGATGATGTCGATGTAGAGAAGGCATTTCAACTGATTCGCTGGTCGATAGAAGGGTATCAGAACGAGCTAACAAACCGGCTTAAAGGTCAAAAAATGGCCTCAATCGATTTTGAGCCGTATTGGGAAGAATTTTACGAATATATTGAAGTGCTAAAATCATGTTTTTATAAATAGAGGAGGATTAGACGTGGCCATACTTAGAACAAATAACTTAACGAAAAAGTTTGGGAACTTTACTGCCTTAGATAGTGTTGACATTGAAGTGAATAAAGGAGAAGTTTATGGTTTCATTGGTCCTAATGGTGCTGGAAAGTCTACTACTATTCGTTTGTTGCTGGGGATTATAAAGGCAACAGCAGGGGAAGCAAAGATTTTTGATATGGATGCCTGGAAAGAAGCAGTTGAAATTCACAAGCGTATTGCGTATGTTCCTGGAGATATGAATTTATGGCCGAATTTAACAGGTGGAGAAGTTATCGATTTATTTATGAAATTACGAGGAACAGAAAATAAAAGCAGACGAGAGGAGCTAACCAAGAAATTCGATTTAGATCCGACCAAAAAGTGTGGAACTTATTCAAAAGGTAACAGGCAAAAGGTCGCGCTTGTCGCCGCCTTTTCCTCAGATGCAGATTTGTATATTTTAGATGAGCCGACATCGGGGCTTGATCCATTGATGGAAAGGGTGTTCCAAGAATGCGTGTTGGAAGCGAAAAGAGAGGGCAAAAGTATTCTGCTTTCCAGTCACATTTTATCCGAAGTTGAAAAATTATGTGACAGAGTCGGGATTATTCGCCAAGGACGAATGATCGAAACCGGTACTTTAAATGAGCTGAGGCACTTAACAAGAACAACTTTTCTTCTCGAGACGAAACAACCCATTACTGCTTTACATGAATTAAAAGGTGTGCACGATATTAGAGAGAAAGATCAAGCACTTTCATTTCAGGTGGATACCCCTGATATGGAGCATGTGATCAAGTATGTAAGTCAGTTTGGAGTAGTAAAATTAGAAAGCGCACCACCGAAATTAGAAGATTTATTTATGCGTCATTATGAGGGGGAGCATCACACGGACACATCGGAAGCTGGAGGTGCGTCGTAATGTCAAGGCGGTTATACAGTAAATCGATGGCGCTCTCACGTTTCATCGTACGGCAGGATCGTGTGCGCATTCCTGTTTGGTTAGTGGCGTTATCTGTTTTTACATTTTCAGTGGCCTTGTCATTTACTAAGTTATACGCGACAAAGCATGATAGAGAGGCTATTGCTGAAACAATGGTTAACCCTGCCATGACAGCTATGGTCGGTCAAGGGTACGGGTTAGACAACTATACGTTTGGAGCTATGATGGCCCATCAAATGTTACTTATGACGGCGGTAGTCGTTGGAATTATGAGTATTTTACTTGTTACACGTCACACAAGGGCAGAGGAAGAGGATGGGCGTGTTGAAATGATTCGCTCTCTTCCAGCTGGACGATTAGCTAATTTAAATGCGACAATTTTCATTTTGTTTGGCACGAATGCATTGTTAGCGTTATTAATTGGATTTGGGCTGTATGGATTAGGAATTGAAAGCATGGGTTTGGAGGGATCCCTTCTATATGGCGCAGCTTTAGGGGCGACCGGATTCTTTTTCGCAACCATTACTGCACTGTCTGCCCAACTTTCGAAAAGTTCCCGTGGGGCAACTGGTCTATCATTTGCTGTTCTAGGGCTGGCCTATCTTATGCGTGCAATTGGCGACGTGGGGAACGAAACCCTTTCATGGCTTTCCCCACTTGGCTGGGTGCTAGGTGCGGAAGTTTATGTTAATAATTATTGGTGGCCGATTTTACTAACCGTAGGTGTGGCAGCGGCGTTAGCTGTACTCGCACTTTACCTGAATGCTATCCGTGATTTGGGAGCCGGTTTTTTTCCATCAAGGCCTGGAAGGAAATATGCCACAGCGTTTTTACGAAGTCCGCTTGGTCTTGCTCTAAGACTTCAGCGCACGGGTTTAATTGCTTGGGGGATAGGTATATTTATGATTGGAGCATCTTATGGTTCAGTATTAGGTGACCTGGAGTCTTTTTTCGCAAATATAGATATGATGGAAGACCTCTTAACGCCTGTGAAGGGAATTTCGCTAACAGAACAATTCATACCGATGTTAATGTCAATCCTGTCCATTATTAGTACCATTCCCGCCTTAATGGTAATGTTCAAGCTTAAAGTCGAAGAGAAAAAGAATCGAACGGAACATTTGCTAGGTCGAGCGGTGTCCCGTAAGCGTCTAATGGGGAGCTACTTCATTCTATCTATTTTTGTTGGAATTGTGATGCTGTCCCTTGCTGCTATTGGTTTAGGGGTAGTCGGGGGATCCGTTATGGATGATGCGATTGGTTTTAGTACTTTCTATAGTGCAGCAATGGTTTATTTACCCGCGATGTGGATTATGATTGGCTTCGCAGGATTGTTTGTTGGTATGGAACCGAAATTAACTGGCCTAACCTGGTTATACTTAATCTTTTCCTTCATAGTTGTTTACATGGGCAGCTTATTTCAATTTCCGGACTGGGTAAGTAAACTATCACCGTTTGGTCACATTCCGCGACTTCCTATTGAAGATATGAATTTTATGAAGGCCACTATATTAACAATTTTTGCAGTGATTCTAACGATTTTGGCCTTTATGGGATATAATAAGCGGGATATTCAAGGTTAAACATATGCTTTAAAAGTTCGAGCCCTCTAAATGCTAATGTATTATTGGAAAGAGGGCTTTCTTATTCTATAGTGAATGAGGTTTTTGCCTTTATCTCAGGCATGGTATGCAAAACAGCAGTGATATCATACGTTCCTGGCTGCAAAGCTCCTGGGATATCCAGCTTGTACTCGATTACCTCTCCTTGTTTCAGGGTGATTGGTTTCTTTTGCTCATACTGAGGCTTCCTTTTTGATATCTCATAGACCGTTTTTCCTCCCTCATTGGTAATGAAGTATGTATAGGATGCTTTTCCTGAAAGAACTAGTTCTTGGACTCGTTCTGTCTGGTTCTTTATTTGAAAGGATGCCTGCGTACCGTTGACTTCAAGTGTTGGTTCTAACTTTCCTGCTACAATACCACCAGAACCTCCTTGATCATCGTTCCCCTTCTCTTGGGTTCCATCCTCTTCCTTTTCTTCTACATCCTCCTGTTGATTGTCTTTATCAGGTTGGCCTTCTTGCTGTTGTGGGTCCCCGCAAGCTGATAGAACAACGGCTAATAATAAGAATACTGATAATAGGATCATTCTCATGTGATTTTTCTTCCTTTCTGGAAAATTGCTTCCTTTAACCACCATATATCTATTTTACTCGAAAAGCTCCCTATTTAAAAATGATCAAGAATCTTTCCGCCCTTCAAATAGATATCCTTTCTTTGAATCGTATACTTTCACTTTGAAAAACACATAATAACGGCAATGATAAGGGAGGTTAACTTATGGCGTTTGCTGTGTTTTTCTTTGCTTCATGGCTAGTATTAACACTATTTTTAGTCATTCCAAAAAAGTTGTCAATAATCGAAAATACGTTTGTGTTTTTGATCATTCTAGTGATTAGTATTAATTGGACATGGATTATTTATGAAGAAATAAAACTCATTAAATCAACAGAAGAGACAATGGAGTACACGGCATTTTTGCTGTTTAGGAGTGTAATCATTCCTATGATTTTAGTAACGCAATTAAATCTGCTTTGTCGAGCAAACAAATTCACCAAATCCTTATTAATTCTGAGTACATCTTTAGCGATATTGCTCTTATTGACGTTCCTTTCAACTTTCTTTAACATGGCGAATTATATTAAGTGGAACATAGGTTATGATGCCATATATTATTTGAGCCTTCATGTAATAGCTTATTACTCCCTCAAATTCTTTAGAAAGAGTGCCCAGAGTGAGGTGAAGTACTCATGAGCTTATGGGAGAGTTTTGATAAAAACGAAATATCCATATTGCTTTTCGTTGTCGTAGGTTATGCTTTCTTATTCTTGCTTCCTAAAAAGTTCACTCGCGAGATTACGTTATTATTTTTGTTATGGGGATTTACGATTGGGGTTTTATTCGACTTTACAATCGGCGGCGGGCTCGTTGACTTTTTTAAGCTGAACGATTCAAACGGTTACCGATTATTTGACTTTTTGTACTATCTTTTATTTGCGCCTTTCAGTTACCTTTTTATTTACTTTTATGAATCTTTTAGAATTAATAAGAAAACCTTCATATGGTACATTGTGGCTTGGGCCGGGATTGGTGTGGGGATGCAATGGGTTTTCACCCTGGTAGAGATCGTTCAATTCCAGAAGGGATATAAGATCCCTTTTTCTTTTCCGATTTTTTTAATGACGCAAACGATAACTGGTCTATACTATGAGTTTGTATTTTCAAGATTCAAAGTGCTTAAAAGTGGTTTAAAAAAGCCTCGAGGCTACTGAAAAACTGAAAAATATTTCTAAATGTAGTCGGTCGGACATTTAAATAGAAAAGACTCCGATTGATGCGAGAAAGTGGGCAAAAATAGATAGGTTAATTTTGTAAATACGCATATATGGTTTTAAATCGTGCATATATTTTTAGAATATTCATCTTTTGAATAATTGATTGTTGCTACTGAAAAACGTTGGAGTTTTTCAGTGGCCTCTTGAACTTCGGTAGGTTTTTAAGGCAAAACATGATTGTGGTTACGGAGTTTGTCCCCAAAGTTATAATTTTGCCACAAGTTATATTGAAAAACTGTGTAGGGAGTAATTGATTAGGTACAAGTTATAATGGCTGGTCTTTCTCAACCGGTCGCTTTCTTTGAATAATGAAGGACACCGTCGATGCAGTTTAACGCAATTGGTAATATAATAGCCGCAGCCATTGCGATTTCTATTGGGACGGCGATTTGGAACGGGACGTGGGTTTCGATTATCTTGCCTCTTCTCCTCTTTGGACCTGAACTTCTGATGGATTTAACGGATTTTCAAGAAAGCACGAGGGTGGTCGTATCCAGCGTACTTATGTTTGCGGGAGTGGCATGTATAAAAAAGAGAATAATTTTGGGGAAAAGGCCGTTTAGGGGCTGTCTACTTACTTATAACTATTGAGCGCATTCGTAACAAGAATTGCGCTTATTTTTTCTAATGGATATTGATGGATAGAGGAAGGACTTTATATGAAGAAAATAGAAAGTTATAAAGTCAACTGATATTAGTGTAGGTAATTATTTCGTAGGGAGTTATTACATGAGAAAAATACAGGAGTAACATTTCAAATAAGAGTATCTGATTATGAAGAGGGTATAAAATGGTACGAGAAACTTTTCAGTAGAAAACCCGATTTCATTCCTCATGAGGACTTTGCCGAATGGGAAATCACTCAAGATGCATGGCTTCAGGTTGCAAAAGGGCAGCCGACAGTCGGGAATGGCCCTTTACGGTTAGGGGTAGAAAATATTGAAAGTGAGAGACTGCGGCTAATGAAAGAATCGGATTTCAAGATTGAAGGGGTTAACACAAGAGAAGGTGTGCCAGCAGCATGGTGTACGTTTGAAGACCCATATGGTAACAGGATTGGTCTATATCAGGACCTTTAGGGCTGCTATTTCAAAGTGATAGAAGGTGTTAGGAGGGCGAACGATGAGTGGGAACAAGAACCCTAAGCTGCCTTTTGAAAAAGATGAAAAAGCTAAATTAAGGAAGGCAAAAGTGAAAATAAGCGACATTCATAATAAGGAAGTAGATGAACTGTCTAA
Organism: Halobacillus shinanisalinarum; assembly: GCF_022919835.1. Taxonomy (NCBI): domain Bacteria; kingdom Bacillati; phylum Bacillota; class Bacilli; order Caryophanales; family Bacillaceae; genus Halobacillus; species Halobacillus shinanisalinarum. Next base: position 3,373,032 of record NZ_CP095074.1, read on the forward strand.
GATTCTTTGCGTGCCAATGAACCGAGCTAGACTAATAAAAGGCCTAGCAAGCTTTCAACTAGTTCCTTCCATTGGCGAGAAGTTAGCTGAAAAAATTGTACATAATCTTGAAATCAATTCTTTACACGAAATTCGGGATGAAAATGGTGCCGAACTATTTGATAAGTTAGAGAGCAACCTGGGTGTCTGGACTGATCCATGTGTAGAAGATCAGATTCGATGTGTCATCTATTATGCTAATCACCCTAAAAGCAATAAGCAATGGTTCGATTTTACTGAAGAAAGAAAACTATATCGCCAAAGAAATGGTTATCCAGAATCAAGGCCGAAAAAGGCCTGGTATGAGTGAATTAGGAAAAATGTAATGATTTTAAAAAAGCTATGGGCATGTCTATCTTTTTATTCTGTTTCGAGCCTTTCTAATAGTGTGGATGGGTACCGTGCTTGTTCCCCGATGTTTTAGCTAAAGGCCAGTAATACTAGAGAACAACTATTCTGTCATTCAAAAACGTGAGGGAGTGAATGATTTGAAGAAGTTATTATTTATTCCTCTGGCAACTGGATTATTCTTATTAGCAGTAGTGTTTATCTATATAAAATTGAATTCTCCTTTAGTTACTCAAACTGCCGCTTCAGATACAGATGGTGAAATATTAGTAATTGACACAGGTAACAAAGGTTTTCAAGAAATAAATATAGAGGAAGTCATGATTAATGACGGTATACGTCCTGCTGAATTAAAGATTCAGGTCAGTAATCCATTAGAGGGGTACGTTGTTACAGATAACTTTGACCAATACGCAGGGGATTATATAATAAAAGATCTTGAAGAAGTCAGTCTTGAACCAGGCACTTCACCCATCAAACAAATGGAAAAAGTGAATAGTGGAACGGCTACAGAAGACGATATCAGTTATGGACTTAGTATAGTGAATGATGAACCCATAACCGAAGTAGTGATTAAATATCGTTACCTGGGTTTCGATTTTAGAAAAACTGTTCCAGCAGATACGATACCTATTAATCAATGAGCTGCCGCAACTGACATTTTTATGAAGTACAAAGCTAAAACTAAGGGGAGGATTGTTATGTTCACATTAAAAGTTGATAAAGATTTATCATTGAAATTACTAGAAAAAGAAGATGCCAAAGACTTGTTTGCCCTAGTGGATGAGTCAAGAGATTCCCTAAGAAGGTGGCTTCCATGGGTAGATAGCATGAAACAAGAAGAGGACTACGGTACCGTAATCGAAATGTGGTTAAAGCAGTTTGCCTCTCACGACGGTTTTCAAGCCGGTGTTCTTTACAAAAATAACTTAGCAGGTGTGGCAGGATTTCAAAATATTGACTGGTCAAACCAAAAAACGAGTATTGGTTACTGGCTCTCTGAAAAATACCAGGGTTATGGGATTATGACTAGGGCTGTGAGAGTACTAATAAACTACGCTTTTGAAAACTATAAGCTGAATCGTGTTGAAATACAATGCGGTGTCGATAATCAAAAAAGCAATAATATTCCTAAAAGACTTGGTTTGAAGCAAGAAGGAATTATTAGGGATGGTGAATATTTATATGATCATTACCATGATTGTGTGGTGTACGGAGCCCTTTCTAGGGAATGGAAGACTTTAAACAATTGATCATTTAGTTATACTTATGTTTCTAGTACATAAAAAGCCAGCAGAATCCCACATTCTGCTGGCTTTTACTATGCTTCCTTAACTAATCGACCAAACTTCCGGGTGGAATTCAATACAGGCGAGTCTAATGATTGAATTATCCCTCAAGTTCATCAAATTCAATTTCTGGTGGCTCTTTCTTAAAAAAGCCTGTTGATAGTGTCAAATACAATACACCAAGTAAGGCCCAAACTAGCCCGATAATGATCGAATACAAATCAAGATTACTCCATAGATATAGAACAAATCCTAACCCAATTAAAGGCCCTATCAAATTGCTTAAGGTGGATCCGAATTCTTTGTGTCTAAAGTAATTTGTGATGACACATATATTTACGAAAGAAAAAGCAGTAAAGGCGCCAACGTTAATAAGAGATGTTGCTGTTCGTAAATCTAGGAAGAGCGCGGATAGAGATAACAGCCCAACTAATAAAATATTTGGTATTGGTGAGTTATATTTGGGATGCAGGTATCCGAAGAAACGTTTTGGTATGACTTCGTCTCTCCCCATTGCGTATAGTAATCTTGATGCACTTACCTGTGCTGCTAGGCCTGAAGCAAATACTGAGAATAAGGCGCCTGCTAGGAAAAAGGAGAGAAATAGATTTCCTCCTATTATTGACGCTATTTCAGGAGAAGCGCCTTCGATACTTTCGAATACTGAAACATCGGGAAAGAGGGATTGCATAAAGTAGGTAATGGTAAAGAAAAAGATACCACCTATTGATGCAACAAGTAATATAGCCCTTGGAATCGTCTTTTTAGGTTTAATTGTTTCTTCAGAAAGTGTGGTGATCGCATCAAACCCTATAAAGGATAAGGCAAGGAGAGCTGCTCCTGCAAATACTCCTGAAAATTCCATACCAGAAGGGATTAGTTCACTTAATGAAATGAAATGTTTGGGTCCTTCAGTAATGGCACGGACATTAAGGTATATGAAAATGGTCCCAACTAAAAATTGGAAGACGACAAGCAAGATATTGATTGAAGCTGCAATCTTCACTCCAAAGATATTTAAAATACTAATAATACTAATGAGCCCAATAATCCACACCCAACTTGGAACTTGAGGAAACCCTGATGAAAGGTAAATTTTTGCCAGCAAAGCATTGATCATAGGGAGGGCTAAGTAGGCAATAAAAGTCACCCAGCCAACAATAATTCCGACATACGGATTAATAGTATTTTTTGTGTACGTGTAGACAGACCCGGCAGTTGGGTGTTTTTTAACTAATTTTCCATAACTTAAAGCAGTAAAAAGAATGGCAATAAAAACTACAATATAAGCTAGAGGGACATGTCCTGAAGATACATCTGAGGCAATGCCAAACGTATCGAATACAGCAAAGGGCGACATGTAAGCTATTCCTATCGCTACGACATGAATTAACTTCAGCCTCCGTTGCAGTTGATTTTTCTCATTCATAAAACCATCCTTTCTGAATTATTTGGAAATTTATGGTTTTTGTCATTCGTTTCAAAGGGATCAATATGCAAAAATAATTATGATAAGTGTACAGCCTTATGAAATATGGAATTTAATGTATCCGCTTTCAATCGGTTATGCTTCTATTATCGATAGACTTACAATTAAGTCTATCGATAATAGTTACACAGCGTATTAATCTAGGTTAATCCACACGCTCTTCACTTCCGTATAATTGTCCAATGCATAGGATCCCATCTCTCGGCCGAAGCCGGATTCTTTATACCCCCCAAAAGGAGCAGCAGCATTCGTGAGGTTATAGCAGTTCACCCACACTGTTCCTGCCTTTAACTTCCTGGATATCTTGTGTGCACGTTTTAAATCTTCCGTCCAGAGTCCAGCTGCCAAGCCATAAGGACTGGAATTGGCCCGTGTGACTGCTTCATCAATCGTACTGTATGGCATGGCTACGACGACAGGACCGAAGATTTCTTCTTGAGCAATCGTCATGTGATCTTCTACATCTGAGAAGACAGTTGGTGTAACGAAGTAGCCTTCTTCTGATTTTTCTCCTCCAACTAACAGGTTTGCCCCTTCTTTAATGCCTTCGTTTATATAGGAAGTAACAATTTCTTGCTGTCTTTCAGAAACGAGTGGTCCCATTGTGGTGCTTTCGTCTAATCCATGACCTAATTTCACTTTTTTAGCATACGCTACTAGTTTAGCGACGACCTCCTCGTAAAGGTGATCTGGAATAAATACTCTAGATCCTGCACAGCACACTTGTCCCTGGTTAACCATGATTCCAGAGAAAACACCTGGAATGGCTTTGTCTAAATCTGCATCAGGTAAAATAATATTGGGCGATTTTCCACCGAGTTCTAACGTCACTCGTTTCATCGTGTTGGCCGCTTCTTTCATAATGGATTGACCAACAGGCGTTGAACCGGTAAAAGCAATTTTGTTCACCTCAGGGTGTTTCACGAGAGCTTCCCCAGCCGTTTTGCCAAAACCATTAATAATATTGATGACGCCTTTCGGAAATCCTGCTTCTTCAATAAGCTTGGCCAAGTACAAAGCAGACAGAGGGGTTTGCTCGGCAGGCTTCAGAATAATCGTACAACCTGTTGCGAGGGCGGGGGCGATTTTCCATAAGGCCATCATAATAGGAAAGTTCCATGGAATAATTTGTCCGACCACCCCGACTGGCTCATGCTCCGTATAATTGAAATAAGAATGTGAAATCGGGATCGTTTGCCCCGTCATCTTAGTCGTCCAACCGGCATAATACCTGAGTTGTTCGATGGCGTTAGGTAAATCGCTAGTCGTCATTTCTTTAATGGATTTACCATTGTCCAAGGTATCTAGTTGTGCCAGAACCTCAAAGTCACGTTCCATTAAATCAGCTAATTTATGCATTAATCGAGATCGATCATAGGAACTCATGGTAGGCCAGGTCCCCTCTTCAAAAGCCTTTGACGCAGCTTCAACAGCCACATCAACATCCTTTTTGCCAGCTGCATGAATGGCAGCTAGTACTTCTCCTGTTGCTGGATTTACTGTTTTAAACGTGTTGCCGTCTATTGATTCCTGCCATTCGCCATTGATAAATAATCTTTTTGGTTCCTTTAAAAAATCAGTTACTTTCGGGTGTAATTCCAATGCATGTTCAATCACAAGTAGACCTCCTGTTAGTAAAGATTAGGTTCTCACTGTTTGACACGTATTTTTCTAAAGCTTTTGTGAAAAAGCGGCTAATGAATCGTCTAAAATGTGGATGATCTTTTCCATTTGATCTTTATTAATGATGAGAGGAGGAGCGATAGCCACAATATTCATTCCCGGTTCAAAATCAAACGGCCTGATAAGTAATCCTCTTTGGTAACATTCCTCTACAAGGGTAGTGGCGGCTTTGACAGAATTGTCAAAAGGGGCATTGGCCTCAGGGTCCTCCATTAAATCAAACCCGGCTAGTAATCCTTTGGTTCTTCCCTTTGTAAGGAAAGGATACTTGTCCTCCAGGTGGTGAAGCCCTTTCTCAAGTGCTTGCCCCATTAGGTTTGCATTTTCAACAAGGCCATCTCGCTCGACAATTTCAATATTTTTTAATCCGACTGCACAAGCCGTTGGATGTCCGCTGTATGTGAATCCGTGTGCTAACATGTCATCATACTCCGCAATTGTATCGCGAATGTGTTCTCTCATGATTACGCCGCCAAGCTGAGCATATCCGCTTGTGATCCCTTTTGCGACCGACATGAAATCAGGCACAATGCCCCAGTGATCAACGCCAAACATTTTTCCGGTTCGGCCAAAGCCGCAGATTACTTCATCAGCAATGAGGTGAATATCGAATTCATCACAGAGTTTTCTAACGGCTTTAAGATATCCTTCGGGCGGCATGTGTACGCCGCCTGCGCCTTGAATAGGCTCTACAATGACAGCTGCAATCTTATCTTTTCCTTCCTTTTCAATAATGCTTCTAATACTGCCTTCATACTCAGGATGGCTTTTGTCCCCAAGCTCACAGTCGGTAAGGTGTGCTTTCGCATTATCTATATCAGGGTCAGTGGATCCTGAAAAATTGCGGTAAGCATCGATTCCCGTTGCTCGTTGGGCGGCAACCGTTACACCGTGGTACCCTCTCCTTAAGGAAATGATCTTTCTTTTTTCCGTATAGCCCTGTAGTTGCCAGTAAAATCTGGATAACTTGAATGCTGTATCATTTGATTCTGAACCACCAGAAGTAAAAAAGATTGTATTTAAATCGCCTGGTGTTAGAGAGGCTATCTTTTCAGCTAAACGAACGGTTGGCTCATTGGCATAACCATAAAAAGTAGAAGCGTAAGCAATGTTGGACATTTGCTGATAAGAAGCGTCAGCCAATTCTTTTTGTCCGTGTCCCAAGTTCACGTTCCATAGCATGGACACCCCATCAATATAAGTGTTGCCTTTCATGTCATGGAGATGGATTCCTTCCCCGCCTGAAAAAATAATCTTCGGACCAAATTGGGTCTGTGATTTAGGATTCGTAGATGGGTGAAGAAGATGTTTACGGTCTAACGATGATAATTCGCTGGCTAATGATTCTTGAGATGAATTCTTAACTAATTTGCTTTGACTCATAATAATCACTCCTAATTAAGTTTTACTCGTTGGCAGCTAGTTTTTGGATGACATAAAGAAGCGTGTTTGCCCCTTTCTCGATGTCATCATCTAAAGTGAGTTCCTGCTCGTTATGGCTGATGCCGTTAATACTAGGCAGAAAAATCATACCCGTATCAGCTAGTTTGTTCATGTATTTAGCGTCATGCCCTGGACCGCTGAATAGCCTTAAAGAGGAATACTCCCAATTGTGAGCCGCTTCAGAAATAGCATCTGTCACGGTTGGGGAAAATTGAACAGCGTCCGAGTTCCAATCTGTCGTGATCGTTACCTCGACATGATTCATTAAGGCAATGGTGCTTAGCTGTTCTTTAAGTCTTTCAATCGCGTAGGATCTCGTTTCATCATCCTCATGGCGGATATCAATCATAAATTCTACTTCCCCTGGAATTACATTGGTAACATTTGGCTTGACATGTACCTTACCAATCGTTGTTTTCAAACCGTCAATTTCTTTCGTTAACTCATTCATTTTTGTAATCATTTTGGAGGAAGGGACAAGCGCGTCTCTTCGATTCTCCATAGGTGTGGGGCCGGCATGATTGGTTTCACCTGTTACTGTAACGTTTAGCCAGCTCATGCCTTGAATACCTTCAACAACTCCAATCGACTTACTTTCACTTTCTAAGATCGGTCCCTGTTCAACGTGGAGCTCTATGAAATTTTTTACGCTCCTTAATCGGTTCTCTTCATTCCCTAAGCAATTGATTGCTTTCAGCGCATCCTCGAAGGATACACCCTCACTGTCTTTGATATTGTAAATGAATTCTTTTGTTAAGCTTTCAGATACTCCCCAGAGCCAAGCATGGGAGGCTCAAAACGTGCGCCTTCTTCATTAGTAAAGTTTATAATTTCTATCGGGTAATCGGTTTCAATATGATTCTCATTTAACACCCTGATGACCTCTAATGCTGTTAAAACACCTAGAATGCCATCATAACGTCCCCCGCAGGGCTGGGTATCTAAGTGAGAACCAACAGCTATAACGGGTTTGTCATTTAGTTTTCCTTTTCTTCTTCCATAAATGTTACCGAAATCGTCAATCCTGACATCCAAACCTTCGTCATGCAGCCATGTAATAAATTGATTTCTCATGACTCGATCTTCTTCTGTTAAGGCAAGTCGGTTTAGCCCTCCATTTTTAGTACAACCAATGGAAGAGCTTACTTTAAGCGTTTCTAGTAAACGCTGTCTGTTAACTGTCAACATCAGTGACTCCATATGCTCCCTCCTTACTCAATATATAATGCAAGTTCCATGCCAAAAAATAAAATTGCAAAAAATCGCGAGAAAATTAGATTTCTAATCTGAAAATTGATAATATATATTTAATTTAGAGTTGATATCGAAGCGAATTGAATCGGTTACGGTTCAATTAACGTGAACGATGTCGAGGGAGGTCGATGACATGAACAAAAAGTTTTTTGAGGATAGTCACTTTCACCACATATTCAACCATTTAAAAGATGGGATTTTTATAGCTGATCATAACGGGGTTGCTTTGTGGATTAATGATACGAGTACAAAGCAGATGGGGGCACCACGATCTCAAGTGATAGGAAGAAATGTTACGGAATTAGAAAACAATGGTTTGTTTACTCCGTCTGTAACAAAGATTGTATTAGAAAAGAAAGAGACCGTGACAAAAGTTCAAACTTCTAAAGGCCGGCAATATCTGGCAACGGGATATTTAGTAGACATAAAGGCAGATGATACCGAATATATCCTGGTACAAGTCAAGGACATCACAGAAACGGTCAGGGCTTCTTTTCAACTAGAAAAAGCGGAAACACTCCTGCAAAAGTATTGGGATGAACTTCAACAAATGAAGCAGAAACAAAGTGATGACGGTAAAAAGAGGTTAGTAATCGGCAAAAGCAAGAAGCATGAAGAAATGCTGGATTTAATCAGCAGGGTGGCGACAGTGGATGCGACCATACTGTTGAATGGGGAGACGGGTGTGGGAAAAAGCATGGTGGCTGAAGAAATTCATAAACGAAGCAATCGGCCTGATAAGCCGTTTGTTCAGATCAATTGTGGGGCCATACCAGAAACGCTGCTTGAATCTGAATTATTTGGCTATAAAAAGGGAGCCTTCACTGGGGCAAGCAGTGGGGGGAAGGTTGGTTTAGTAGAAAAAGCAAATGGAGGCACACTATTTTTAGATGAAATTGCAGAACTGCCGTTGACTCTACAGCCAAAGCTGCTTCAACTGTTGCAAAACAAATCCTTTATTCCCATTGGTTCAACAGATGTAAAGAAGGTGGATGTGCGAATTATAACGGCCACCAATCAAAACCTTGTGCAAATGGTAGAGGATAAGCAATTTCGGGAGGACTTATATTACCGGCTTAACGTTGTCTCTATACAAATCCCTGCATTACGAGAAAGGAAAGATGATATCCTTCCACTGATTTACCATTACTTTGATTCATTTAAAGCAAAATACAGAAAGACATCTACCTTAAGCAAAGACTTGCTTGCTTACTTGCAAAATTACAGTTGGCCAGGAAATATTCGCGAGTTGGAAAATATGGTGGAACGTTTAGTCGTTACCGCAAAGTCGAATACGATTGAGAAAAGCGATCTTTCAGATAAAGTATTGGAGGAAATTCAGCATAAGGAAAATTCCTATTTTAGTTCAAGTGGACAAAGTCTTCCTAACTATTTAGAGCATGTCGAGAAAAGAGCGATACAGGAAGCGAAAGTGCAACATCAATCTACAAGGAAGGCAGCGCAATCCTTAGGAATAACCCAATCTGCTTTCATGAGAAGATTGAAAAAATACAACCTCTAAAATAGTTGGGGCAATTTTAAAGGCGTGGTGAATCGATATCAGTTCACTTTAGTGAATTAAGCATAGTACAAGGTGCTTTTCTTTAAAAAGTAAGTTTCTTATTCCATGAAATTCAGGTTGATTAGGAGGAAATTGAAAGTGGCATGAAATTTGCATAGATGTAAACGACACTTATTTTAAGGGGGATAAACATGGTAGTAGATCTGAACAGTACGCCGAAGCCTGACGGGTTTAGAATGCCTGGGGAGTTTGAACAACATAAAGGTACATGGATGCTTTGGCCGACAAGAACCGACACATGGAGGTCTGGGGCTAAACCAGTCCAACGAGTCTATATCGAGGTGGCTAAGGCAATTTCAATGTTTGAGCCGGTCACGATGTGTGTAGCAGCAGAACAATTCGAAAATGCTCGTGCTCTTTTGCCAGACGATATTCGGATCATTGAACTTTCATCTAATGATGCTTGGATGCGCGATATTGGGCCAACTTTTGTTAAGAATGAGAATGGTGATATTCGAGGTGTAGACTGGGGATTTAATGCCTGGGGCGGGTTAGAGGAAGGACTCTATTATCCTTGGGACAAGGATCTCCTTGTCACGCAAAAAGTGTTGGAAATTGAACAGATCAATAGATATGATGCTACGGACTTCATATTAGAGGGTGGAGCCATTACCGTAGATGGGGAAGGAACACTCATTACAACAGAGCAGTGTGTCTTAAACCCCAATCGAAACCAGCTCTTGACAAAAGAAGAAACCGAAGAAAAGCTATCCCAGTACTTAGATATAGAGAAAGTTATTTGGCTGAAAAGTGGTTTGGTAGGGGATGAAACAGATGGCCATGTGGATGAAGTGGTATTTTTCGTTCGACCAGGAGAAGTGGCTATTGGTTGGACAGACGATCCCGAACATCCACAGTATACGGTGCTTCAGGAAGCCTTTAGGGTCCTTGAAGGAGCTACTGATGCCAAGGGTAGAAAATTAAAGATTCATAAAATATATTTACCGGAACAGGTAACATTGAGTGAATCGGAAAGTCTCGAAATCGACTTTTCCAATCATAGTTTTGAGCGGTCCACTGAAAAGACGTTTATAGCAACGTATATAAATTGTTATTTATGTAATGGTGGAGTGATTTTGCCAACGTTTAATGATCCACAGGACGAGCGTGCTGTTGAAACGTTTAAGAAAATGTATCCAGATCGCAAAATTGTTACAGTGAATACCCGGGAAATATCAGTCGGCGGTGGTAATATCCACTGTATCACGCAACAGCAGCCTTTACCTTAATATGCATAAGAACATAAGAGCTCGAGTTTTATCATAAAACTCGGGCTTTTATTTTTTGATAAAGAAGGTTAGAGAAGGGCGGTAAATAGTTGGCATGGGTCTTGCATTAATATTTGTGCAGGCCATTTGGAAAGGAAGGTGCTTCATTAGGAATCGTAGGAAGACTCGAATTCAATGATGTGAGGGGTGATTGACGGTGAGGAACGTAACGAATGTAAATCAGGAATTGTCAGAATTAGATAAAAAACACTTTTTACATCCGACATCTCCGATTAAACAACAGCAAGAACACGGTCCAGCGTTTATTTTTACAAAAGGGGATGGTGTATATCTTGAAGATGTAAATGGCAATAGGGTCATCGATGGAATGTCCTCTTTGTGGAACGTAAATATTGGACATGGCAGAAAGGAACTGGGTCAAGCAGCCATGGAGCAAATGAATGAGTTAGCCTTCAGCTCTTGCTTCGCGACATTCAGCAATGAACCAGCTATCAGGCTGGCGGCTAAGCTTGCTGAGATCACTCCAGGGGATTTAAGCACAACCTTTTTCACATCTGGAGGGTCGGAGTCCAATGACACGGCGTATAAGCTTGCCCGCCATTACTGGATATTAAAGGGCATGCCTCAAAAGAAGAAAATTATCTCGTGTGAAAAATCGTATCATGGGGTAGCGATGGGAGCGACGAGTGCCACTGGGCTAAAACCATTTAGAGACTTTACTAATTCGTTAGCACCGGATTTCTATTATACGGAACATTTATCTGCTCAAGCTTTACGTGAAACGATTGAAGCTGAGGGTCCGGAAACCATTGCCGCCTTTATTGCCGAGCCGGTTCAAGGGGCTGGTGGTGTTCATATCGTGTCTGAGGATTACTTTAAGGAAGTAAGAGAGTTATGTAATCATTACAATATTTTGTTGATTACAGATGAGGTCATCACAGGTTTCGGTAGAACGGGAAAGGCATTTGGAATGGAGCATTATGGTGTTACTCCAGATATGATGTGTTTGGCAAAGGGGATCACAAGTGGATATGCACAGCTCGGCGGGGTCGTTCTTTCCGAGTCTATTCATAAAGACTTCATGGAACGATCAAATGGGACACTCCTGCATGGCTATACCTATAGCGGCCATCCAATGGCTTGTGCCGTGGCTTTGCGTAATATTGAAATCATCGAAAATGAAAACTTGGTGGAGAATGCCCGAAACATGGGCGAGGAAATGCTGAAAGGCTTTCAATGGATACAAGGGGAAAGGGACCTTGTCGGTGAAGTTCGAGGATTAGGCTTGATGGGAGCTGTTGAAATTCTATCACAAGGAAAAGAACCTCTAGCTCCTGCGATTGTAAATGAAGCGGCAAGCCGGGGACTTATTTGCAGGTCTGTCGTCTTCGATAATCAAGATACACTCGTATTTGCACCACCGCTAACGATTAACAAACAAGAGGTAGAACAAATGATAGAGATTCTTCATGATGCAATTCATGCAATTGAACATAATTTATAAGAAAAATGTTACACGATGAATAATAGGGAGGTTTGAAAATGACGACGAAAAAGCAATTGTTTATTAATGGAGAATGGCACGATGCAAAGCATTATACATCACTTTTTTCCCCTTATAGTGGAGAGTTGATTGCAGAGATCCCCTCAGCAACAGCAGAAGAGGTGGATTTGGCGATAGAGGCTGCTGATCAGACTAGACAAACGATGCTTGAAATGCCAAGCCACCAACGTGCACAGATTCTCGAAAATCTTGCTGACTTATTGGAACAACGCTTTGATGAAGCAGCCAACATCATTGCTGAGGAAGCAGCCAAGCCGGTCAAAACGGCGGAAGGAGAAGTAACCAGAACGATTCAGACGTATAAGTTCTCCGCTGAGGAAGCCAAAAGGCTCAACGGAGAAACCATCCCAATGGACGCAGCTCCTGGCGGGGAAGGGAGAGTAGCTTACACCGTAAGAGAACCACTTGGGGTGGTAGGAGCCATTACGCCTTTTAACTTCCCTATGAACTTAGTTGCCCATAAAGTTGGCCCGGCGATCGCTTCCGGAAATGCTATCGTTCTAAAGCCAGCGGGGCAAACGCCGCTTTCTGCCTATTTTCTTGCCGAGCTCCTGCATGAAGCAGGGATGCCGTCGGGTGCTTTTAATGTAGTAACTGGGAGTGGCTCTGTCGTCGGAGAGAAGATTGTCACAGATGAGAGAGTAAAGAAAATCTCTTTTACCGGCAGTCCGGAAGTAGGCATTGGTATTCGTAATAAGGCAAGACTCAAGCCCGTTACGCTTGAGTTAGGATCCAATGCCGCTGTAATCGTGGATAAAAATGTTGATGTTGAAAAAATAGTTCCTCGCTGTGTGACGGGAGCATTTGGGTTTCAAGGACAAGTCTGTATTTCCCTGCAACGGATTTATGTTCATAAAGATAACTATGATCGCTTCGTAGATAAATTTGTTGCAGCGACGAATAAACTAAACGTTGGCGATCCGTTCGATCCAGCTACAGATGTTTCGGCGTTAATCAGCCCACAGGATGTAGAACGCACACTTGAGTGGATCGACGAGGCCAAACGGAACGGAGCGAAAGCAGCTACAGGGGGAACGAGCGAAGGGAATATAGTACAGCCAACCGTTCTTCTCGAGGTAGATGCCTCCTCAAAGGTTTCTTGTCAGGAAGTTTTTGCCCCAATCGTTTTAATAAACAAAGTCGACTCTGTTGAGGAAGCGATTGAGGCAGTCAATGACTCCCGCTATGGACTTCAGGCAGGGATCTATACGGAAAATATTCATACAGCCATGCGTGCGACGAAAAAGCTGCATGTCGGTGGTGTATTAGTTAATGACATTCCAACATTCCGTGTTGATCATATGCCGTATGGCGGCGTAAAGGAAAGTGGAGTTGGACGAGAAGGAATCAAATATGCAATGGAAGAAATGACGGAACTAAAACTAGTAATCTTTAACAACAATTAATTTAAATAAGGGAGGACATTCAAATGATCATTGGAATTCCAAAAGAGATTAAAAATAACGAAAACCGCGTGGCACTAACACCGGCTGGGGCTATGAGTCTTATAAAGGCAGGGCACCAGGTGATTATGGAGACGGAAGCAGGACTCGGAAGCGGATTTGAGGATGATTCCTATCGAGAAGTAGGGGTCATGATTGAGGTAGATGTAGCAAAAGTTTGGGCTTATGCAGAGATGGTTATGAAAGTAAAAGAACCGCTTCCTAGTGAATATAACTTTTTCCGAAAAGGATTGATCTTGTTCACTTACTTACATTTAGCTGCTGAACCGGAACTGACAAAAGCACTTGTAGAAAAAGAGGTAACGGCCATTGCCTATGAAACGGTGCAAGTGGGAAGAGCCCTACCATTATTAACACCAATGAGTGAAGTAGCCGGACGGATGTCAGCACAAATTGGAGCTCAGTTCCTTGAGAAATCAAAAGGGGGAAGAGGCGTTCTTCTATCGGGTGTACCTGGTGTTAGACGTGGAAAGGTAACCGTTATTGGCGGTGGAGTAGTAGGAACGAATGCGGCTAAGATCGCGATGGGTCTAGGTGCTGAAGTAACCATTATCGATTTAAGTCCGGAACGTTTACGCGAACTTGATGATATCTTTGGTGATCAGATCCAAACACTCATGTCCAATCCACTAAATATTGCTGAAGCCGTGGCCGAATCCGATTTAGTCATCGGAGCCGTGCTCATACCGGGTTCCAAGGCGCCAAAGCTTGTAACGGAAGAAATGATCACATCCATGAATCCAGGTTCTGTTGTTGTAGATGTTGCCATTGACCAGGGTGGTATTATTGAGACAGCTGATCAAATAACGACACATGACAGCCCGACTTATACGAAGCATGACGTCGTCCATTATGCCGTAGCTAATATGCCAGGTGCTGTACCACGGACAGCTACGAGTGGCCTTACAAATGTGACAGTGCCCTACGCATTACAAATTGCCAATAAAGGCGTTAACGGAGCCATTGCTGATAATCAAGCATTAGAATTAGGATTAAATACAGCAAGTGGGGTGGTTACATACAAAGCGGTAGCTGATGATCTTGGCTACGAATATGTGCTACCAAAGGAAGCGTTGGCGAAGGTTAAAGCTCTAAATTAACATGATAAAATGGATAAGCACTTCCTTATTTCTGTCAATAGAATTAAGGGGGTGTTTCTTTCTCATCAAACGTTTCACCTAGAACAATCGGTTCCCGTTTGCTTCTCACGCAAGTACTCAGCGAACAGTTCACGCTGATAATCAAGGGTCTGATGTCCATTCCATTTCCCCAAAGGTTGTATAGACCTCACATTCACTTTAGATAAGAAATTGTACGTCCAGGAAATGTTTGATAGTTAGAGGTTTGCCAAATGGTGATTTGCAGCAAATAATTGTCAATAGAATTTCTTTTAAAGCGGCTTGAGTTCTCAAGCCGTTTTTTATAGTTCACTATCCGACACCCGTTCGTTTTAAATTGAAATAAAATTTAGGTCCTTTACTTTAACCATAAACTAGCAAATGCTAGTTCTTAAGGGGTTTTTTAAACTTTATATACTGAAAATTTTAAATTTTGTGTTATTCTAGTTCAGAAAAGGATTTTAGAAGATCAATAAAAAGGAGGAGACACACAAACATGAAGAAAAGAGCAAGTATTGTTTTATCATTGGCTGCAATCTTGTCCTTACTTGTTTCGCTTTTTCCAGGTGGAATAGGTGTGAATGCTGAAACAGGTATAAACGTTTCTATCGACCCCCATCTAAATAAAGCATTAGAAACGGAGGCAGGACCGTTTGAAGTGGTGGTCACTTTTGAAGGTGAAGGAGCCCCAACTACTCAAGATGTTGCTATCCTCGAAAAGATTGGATTGACGGAAGGGGTTACCATGAAGGCCCTTCCGGTTGCCGGTGTCTTAGCAACAGAAAGTCAGATTGATAAACTAGCACAAGCGGAAGAAGTTCGTTCTCTTTACTTGAACAGAAAGCTGACTTACTTCAACGAGAAGGCTACAGAACTTACAGGAGTCGATCAGGTTCGCATGGATGACCAAATGACAAAATGGAACGAAGGTCTTCCTGTTACCGGGGAAGGGGGCTCCGTTCTTGTACATGACAGTGGGGTCGACGGCACACATGCAGACTTAGAATATGGCTCCCATCTGGTTGAAAATATACTTAGCTCCATTAACTTACACGCCTATAGCGACATCGGCCCTGTGACGTATCAAGAAGGCGTTGTCAACACGGATACAAATTCCGGTCATGGGACTCATGTTGCTGGTACTGTGGGTGGAACAGGACAAATGTCTAACGGAAAATACGAAGGTGTTGCCCCAGGTGCTGATTTAGTCGGCTATGGTTCCGGCGGTGCTCTCTTTATTCTTGATGCTATTGGCGGATTTGACTACGCTTTAACCCATCAGGCGGAATTTGACATTCGCGTCATTACAAATTCTTGGGGTTCATCAGGTGAATTCGATCCGAATGGCCCCGTCAATGTTGCTAGTAAAGTGGCATATGAACGGGGAATGGTTGTGACGTTTGCAGCCGGTAATGCTGGTCCTGAGGCAGATACGATGAACCCGTATTCTCTTGCACCATGGGTGATTTCTGTAGCAGCAGGCACCTTTGAAAGTGAACTTGCTGACTTTTCTTCTCGTGGCGTGAAAGGGGAAAGCGGTACGTTTACTAGCGAAGGTGAAACATATACGTATTTCAATCGGCCAGACGTAACAGCACCAGGTTTAAATATCGTGTCAACTAGAACTCTGTCACCGGTGGGTGTACTTAACACGACCACCGATGCAGAAAATATACCCACAGCTTTTCTGCCGTATTATACTACGTTAAGTGGAACCTCCATGGCCACCCCGCACGTTGCGGGTATAGTCATGTTGATGCTTGAGGCCAACCCGACACTGTCCCCTGACGAAGTATTTGAAATCTTGACAGAAACTACTACGGACATGCCAGGATATGAAGCATGGGAAGTCGGTACCGGCTATGTAAATGCTTATGCGGCCGTAGATCGTGCATTTGAATTGACGGACAGTAAGACTAAAAAGGGGCCGAAACATAAGTCTCTAAGATAATAGACGACAAATATTTATCGTCTATTTGGATGAAAACCGTCTCGAGCATATGCCCGAGACGGTTTTATTTTGTATGCCGGGCATGGGTGTAAGATTCAAGTCCCGAGCGGTGAGGGTCGTTGTAGCCGTTAGCCAAAAACAAGGGTGTCAGGGTGACCTGAATCTAAAGGAAGCTGGTGACAAAGTTCCGCCTTGTGGGATACGAAAGTTGGTTTATCTTTTTCCTTCCCAAGCGATTAGGACTTTTCCAAATTCCTTTTCAAGGTTTTCTATTTTTTGTCGTTCAGTCTCTGAGAGAGTTGCTAACTTGTAGTCATTCTTCATATGAAAACCTCCAATCTAAATTCTTACTTAGAGTATTCGTTAAAAAGCAAAAATTATTCCACTTACGTATATTTCTGAACTCTAACTGACAAATGGATATCCAATTTTAAATGTCAGAAGACAAGGCTAACTTTGTGTGTTAAACTCTAGAAAATAATATAAGAATGCTATTCACTAGGGGAGCCATATGGCTGAGAAAAGAAATGATATTTCTTTGACCCTCTGAACCTGATCTGGTTAATACCAGCGAAGGGAAGTGATGTTGTTAGCATTAATCATCGTTGATTAATGGGGAATAACAGGATCACTTACATGTGGTGCTGTTTTTTTATTATGGAAACGTTTCTTACAACAGAAATGACTGGAGCATTAGAAAATATTTTCAATGGGAGGATGATGATATGGAAAAACTCAGATTTGGCCTGGAATGGTTTCTAAACCCGAACCACCTTCCCTTTTTGATTGGGGTAGAAAAAGGGTGGTTTAAAGAAGCTGATCTGGATGTGGAGATGATAGAACCTGTGGAACACTTTGATGCGATGGATGAAATTTACAAAGGACGTATGGACATGGCTGTTACAGAACCTCTTCACCTAGTACAGGATCGGCTAAAACAAAAGGACGTCATTGGGTTCTCAAGATTTTTAAAATCTGATAGTGGAGTCATGTCACTCGAAAATAAAGGAATCACAAGACCAAAAGATATGCTTGGGAAGAGACTAACCTATCCAAGTGCTCCGGGACCAACAGGATTATCCTTTGTGAAAGCACTGATCGAGGCTGATGGAGCACATTGTAATGTCAGTGACGTAACTCCAGTTAACAAGGGGTTTTATCATACAGATGCTTTAATTCACGATGAAGCGGATATAGCTTTTTCTGTACAACAGCATCATGAAGTTATTGAAGCAAGTGAACGGGGATATGAACCAAGATTCTTTTCACTAAAAGAATGGGGACTGCCTGCAGGTGGGCATTTAATTTTAATTACTTCACGAGAAATTTTAGACAAACGCAGACAAGGGATTGATAAGTTCTTGGAAGTTTTGAAGAGAAGCATTGAGTTTATAGAAAACAAACCTGAGGAAGCAAAGGTGGTTTATTATCAATTTACTGGAAACCGGAAGGATCATATTGAAGCTGCTATTTTAGACGCAACTTTATCATACTTCACAACAGATTTTTCAGTGCCGGTCGCTTATTTTGACGATTTACAAAAATGGCTGAATAAAACAAAACTGACTGATTATTCAATAGACCCTCAGGAATATTGGACTAATGAATTCGTGCATAATAAAGGAGGAAATGACAATGGAAATTAAAGATCAAGTTGTACTCGTCACTGGGGCAAGCCGAGGATTAGGAGCGGAAATAGCCAAAGCCTTCGGACGAGAAGGAGCAAGAGTTATCGTTAACTACAATCAAAGTGAAAGGAAAGCACAGGAAGTAGTTGAAAGTATTGGCGATCGTGCTAGGGCTATTCAAGCAAATATCCTCGATAAAGATCAAGTTCAAGCGATGTTTGATCAAGCAGAAAGGCATTATGGCCAAGCCGTTACCACTGTGATTAATAATGCTCTTGTTAACTTTAAATTTGATGCCGTGAACAGGAAGACCGCGGAAACGGTAACCTGGGAAGAGTATCAAACCCAATTAGAGGGGAGTGTGAAAGCAGCGTTACACACAACACAAACTGCTACTGAAGGAATGCGTGGGCTGAACTTTGGAAGAATTATAAACATCGGTACCAATCTATTTCAAAACCCTGTGGTCCCTTATCATGATTATAATACAAGTAAGGCGGCATTACTCGGTTTTACTAGAAACATGGCTCGCGATATGGGAGCTCACGGTATTACGGTAAATATGGTTTCGGGCGGGTTATTGCAAAAAACGGATGCAAGTGCATCGACTCCTGATGAAGTGTTCGATATGATTAGTGAAAATACACCGCTAAAACGGGTGACAACCCCCGAAGAATTAGCTGATGCTACATTATTTTTCGCTTCGTCGTGGAGTCGTGCCGTTACCGGGCAAAACTTAGTCGTTGATGGTGGCTTGGTCATGGATTAATCATCTTAAAGCTACGGTATGGCGTCTGCAGCCAAGCTCAATAAAGAATCGTGGACAGGTCTAGTGCTAGTTTTTATTATAATAGCAGCCTCACGAGGTGACATAACGTCCTGTCTCAAAAATATAGCGACCTATCTCAGAAATATAACTCCCGATCTTCATGTAATTATGTAACTATCTGTTACAGTCATTAGCTTCCAATGATTTGATTTTTCTTAAGAAAAGAGGCACCTCTCAGTAGAAAGGTGACTCACATACAGGCTTATCTTTTCCCTTCCCAAACGATAAGAACTTTTCCGAATTCCTTTTCAAGATTTTCTGATTTTTCTCGTTCAGTCTCTGAGAGAGTTGCTAACTTGTAGTCATTCTTCATATGAAAACCTCCTTGATTCAAATCTTAATTAGAGTATTCGCTAATAAGTAAAAACTATTCTATTTCGGTATTCCAGTGCTTCTTATGCAAGTCACCACGAAAAAATTAGCTGATTATAATTAAAAGGACCTTGTTTTCTTTTTAACCGTTAATAAATGAGGAGATTATTAAGGACGGAGGGGAAAATATGAACGTTCTTATATTTATCTGATTCAGGTGTTGATGATACGTTCGCTCTGCTATATGCACTGCGTCACCCAGAGATTAATGTGATCGGGCCGCTCAAAATACTCAGTATCTGTTATCTCTGATGGGCAAGGGTGACCATTTACTCACACACAAAAAAGCCAGCAGAATCATGGAATCTGCTGGTCTTTCCCTGTAATACTCATACTTTCAAACAAAGAGGTTAACTTCCTCTCATGATTGTTCCCGAATTAAAATCGGGACGTGTATTTTCGACTTTTTGTCATACACACAAACTTCTGGAATTGTAATCTCATTACTCCAATACATAGAAAAAGCCAGCAGAATCCCCACATTCTGCTGGCGTAGCCAATTCTCTATTACTCTTGAATCAAACGACCGTCAAACGCTTCAGCCGGAACAATTGTCTCGCCATTCGCTTGCTTCTCACGCAAGTAATCAGCAAACAACTCCCGCTGAAAGTCAGGATGTGACGTCCATTCTACTTCACCAAAAGTCGTATAGCCATCACCTTCGCCGGTAGATAGGAAGTTGTTCGTCACAACCGTAAACGTCTGATCGGAAAACTCACCATTCGTATAAACAGGTGTGCCGTCAGTCAGCTCAATGGAAGTCACGCGTTCTCCATCTGGCTGTGAAGGATCATAGACAACATTCATGCCTGAGAACTGAATCTTCATAAAGTTGGAATCATCCTGTGCCGGGCCTTCTAAGATTTCCTTAAGCTGCTGCCCAGTCATTTCTGCCGTCACATTATAGTTGTCAAAAGGAAGCACTTCGAATACTTCACCATAGGTAATTTTCCCAGCATTAATATCTGTACGAATACCCCCACTGTTTTGGAAGGCGATATCTGCATTCGCGCGCTCACGCATTGCATCTGTAATCATGTTCCCAAGCTGGCTGACACCAAGGTCGCCGTACTTGCGATCACGAGTTAAAGGCCCTTCAGTTGTAGAGACAATTTCACTTTTTATTTCTTCAACTTGATCTTTATAGTAATCTACAATCTCGCGAACACTTTCATCTTCGCTTGCTAGGTGATCATAGGTTTCTAGCATATCGATTTCAGAACCATAGATTTCTTCTGATTCAGGATCGACAAACAACTGAATATGGCCAATGGCTTTTGTATATTCATCAGCTTCAACTACTGGAATACCATTCACATGACCAGCTACTCGCTCGTGGGAGTGACCGCCGACGAGGGCATCCAGTCCGCCTTCAGATGAGTTTGCGAGCTGTGCCAATTCGCCCATGATCTTTTCAGTCTCTTCCTCATGCCAGCCAGGAAGGTGAGAGGTTACCATTACCATGTCGGCACCCTTTGCTTCAAGTTCAGCTGCAAGTTCCTCAGCAATTGGAGCAGGGGTTGGGAACTCCAAGCCCTTTACATGAGTAGATAACGTCGTCTGTGGTGTTTGTGGTGTAGCAAATCCGATAATTCCAATTTTATAGCCGCCTTTTTCAATGATCGTATAAGGCTTGGCCCACTCAGGACGCTCTCCAGTTTCTTCTTCAAAAATGTTCGCACCAAGAATGGGATAAGCAGCATCATCCAGGCGCTGTTTCAGGACATCGACACCCCAGTCAAACTCATGGTTACCGATTGAGCCCGCATCGTACTTGATATCATTTAATGTTTCAATGGTAGATTTTCCGTAAAAAGAATTAGAGATAAGAGTTCCTTGCATCGTGTCTCCACCATCGACAACGACCGTACCATCCGCATTCACTGAACGGAAATCCTCAACAATGCCGCCAATTAACGCCATTCCGCCTTGTTGGTATTGCTGGTTCTGGATAATGTTCCCATGAATATCGTTGGTAGAAAGAATATCAATGACATCAAAAACGAGAGGTTTAAACGTTTTGGCGACTTCCTCCAGCGTCATCGGCTCATTCGGTTGAAACGCTTCCTCAAACGTTATATCAAATCCACCTGCTAGAGTCGCATAGGCCACATACGGCTTCGCTTCCTCAGGAATAGACTCGACATCCGTGAAATTATTCAACACCTCAAGATCCACTTCAGGGACCTCGCCATTATTCATCGCAAGCGTAAACAATTTCGCCATATCAATCCGGGTAATTGGTTCCTTAGGACTAGCACCTTTAGACTTGTTTGATGAATCAGAGAAAAACACATCTTTCGGACTTAACCCCTTCATCTCATCCGCGCGCTTCAACATCTTCATTACATCAAGGCGCGTCACATAAGGGTTTTTATGTATCTGAATCTGCTGCTTCTGCTTAATAATGTCTTGATCAATCAAAAGCTCTGTATCACTTAACTGCGCCATGTCGAAGTTCGTCTCAGCTTTTACCTCATCTGCCTGAAACAACGAGAAAGCCATTACTGGAGCGGCTAAAACGGTCAACAACTGCCTTTTCTTCATCCGTCTTTTTCCCCCTTGAATTGTATTAGAAACCGTATACAATGTACCAAATTGAATGAAAATTTAAAATCATGCAATCTATCTATTTTTTGTGAGAGTAGGAGGATTATGATGGAAAAATGTCTAATTATGTATATATAAGAAATCATAAAGAATAGGTGAGATAAGAAATGCCCATATATAACAAACTCGTCCGTGACCGAATTCCTGAGATAATCGAAGGAAAGGGTAAGTCGATTCGTACCCGTATATTAAATGAAGAGGAATACATAGATTCATTGAAAAACAAGCTCCAAGAAGAAGTAAACGAATATCTTGCAGCAGATAATGATCAAGAAGCTTTGGAGGAATTGGCTGATTTATTGGAGTTAATCCGTGCTGTTACAAAAATCCACGATTCTTCAATAGAACAAGTGGAAAAGATCCGGCGTGAAAAGAGTGACCAGCGTGGATCGTTTCATAATCAGGTTTATCTAGTTGAGGTGGAGGATTGAAAAGTTGGGGGAATAAGAGTGGACAAACAGCTGTTGAGAGAAAAGGTAGAACATCTTACCATTTGGAAAAAGCATGACCAACGTGCCCCACATAAACCTTTATTGATCTTGTACGCGTTAGGTCGACTCGTAACACATCAACAAAGGTGGATTCCCTTTAAGCAAGCCTATACAAAAATGGAACATCTATTGAAGGAATATGGCCCACCGAGGAAGTCCTATCACCCAGAGCAGCCTTTTGTACGTCTCGTGAATGATGGTATCTGGCAACTCACTCCTTCAGTAGATCATCAGAAATTTACCAAAACTGAATTACTAGTGAAGGAAATACAAGGCGGGTTCACACCAGAAGTCCAAAAGCTGCTAGAAAAGGATCGATCCCTTCCTTTTGAAATTGCTAACGACATTCTAGTTAAGCATTTTCCAGAAACTTACCATGAAGAGCTGTTGCAGGAGTTCGTGTTGATTTTTGGCTTTCGAACCTACCGAAAACGGGACGCTGCATTTAGGAGAAAAATTATCCATGCCTACGAAGGACGATGTGCTGTATGTGGGTTTAGTGCGAAAATCCATGGCTCGCTTGTTGGAGTGGAAGCGGCCCATATTAAGTGGCATCAGTATGGAGGACCGGATATGGAAGATAACGGATTAGCCTTATGTTCTTTGCATCATAAGCTGTTTGATAAAGGTATCTTTACTGTTACTAATGGTAAGAAGGTGTGGGTGTCTGAGTATGCAAGTGGGATAGAGAACTTTAGAGAGATGATGACGGATTTCCATAATCAAAACATTAGGATGCCGTTTTCGCTTTGTTATGAGCCAAGTTCGGATTTTTTAGAATGGCATGTGAGGGAAGTTTTTAAAGGATACTAGTTACAAATATAAGCAAGATGGAACGAGGTGTTAAAGAAATGGACCAGATTGTTTAATAACGCTTAGTAAGATAAATGGAGATTGTGAATAAATGCACCTAAAGTAACGGTACAGGTTAGTTACACAAGTTATAAATTGAATAGTTTAAAGTTATAGAGCATTCCTGTGTAATGAGGAATGCTCTATTCTTTGTCTAAAGATAAAAGGATGTTTATATAAGAACAAAAATATAATCATAATCGATAATTATTTATTGATAAGCGATAAATTGAGTGTTAAAATCAAATTTACAATGAATAAGAGGGGTGCTTTTTTATGAAACGAGGATCAACACTCTTTTTAAAGATAGCTGTTGTTCTTATTGGAATCCCAATTCTTGCTTTGTGCATATTTGTAGTGCCTGAGATAGCGAGTTTCGCAGCAGAATTGTATCCAGATATTGCTTATATAAACGATCTTGTTTTAGTCAATTTGTATGCAGCGGCGATACCTTTTTACTTTGCTCTGTATCAAGCTTTTAAACTTTTAAGCTATATTGACAAGAACAAAGCTTTCTCGGAATTATCTGTTAGAACTTTAAAGAATATAAAATACTGTGCAATCACAATCAGTATTTTGTATGTGATAGGCATGCCACTCTTTTATCTCATCGCGGAGAGAGATGACGCCCCAGGTATCATAGTGCTCGGAATGATCATTATTTTTGCTTCGTTGGTGATTGCAGTCTTTGCTGCTCTTCTTCAAAATCTGTTAAAAAATGCCATAGATATAAAATCAGAAAATGATTTAACGGTCTGAGGTGAAAACAATGGCGATCATAATTAATATTGATGTGATGTTGGCGAAAAGGAAAATGAGCGTAACAGAACTTTCGGAGAGGGTTGGAATAACAATGGCTAACCTTTCTATATTGAAAAATGGAAAGGCAAAAGCGATTCGATTTTCAACTTTAGAAGCGATTTGTAAAGCTTTAGAATGTCAGCCTGGAGATATTTTAGAATACCGAAGTGATGAAGACACCCAAGGTTAATAAAATGAAGCATGTAACACTTAAAGGAAAGGGATATTTCTTTATTTAAATGTTCAAATTCATAAAAGAGGAGTTACTCATGAATTTAACCATTCAAAATGATTCTCAGAAGAAACCATTGAAGGCACAGATCATGAGGGCACTAAAACAACTCATTCGTTTTGGTTGGGAGCAGGCCTTATCATGTTTATTTCCTATCGTTATTTTTGTCTCTTTAGCTGTTACAGAAATCATGACACTTCCCTTCCTCCCACGGTATGACTGGCTGCTCATCATCTGTCTTCTGATGCAGTGGTGGATGGTGCGTTCTGGGCTTGAAACACGGGATGAACTAAAGGTTATTACAGTGTTCCACCTTATTGGACTTGCTCTTGAACTTTTTAAGGTACATATGGGCTCCTGGTCTTATCCAGAGGAAGCCTATTTCAAAATTTTTGGAGTGCCCTTGTATAGCGGATTCATGTACGCAAGTGTAGCGAGTTATCTTTGCCAGGCGTGGAGGAGGTTACATGTTGAACTGGTTAAGTGGCCCCCGTTTCTGGTGGTTGTACCTCTTTCGGCTGCGATTTATTTGAATTTTTTCACCCACCATTATTGGATTGATGTCCGCTTTTGGTTATCTGGACTTGTACTTATCGTCTTTTGGCAATCATGGGTTACATACGAGGTGGATGGAACTCGCTACCGTATGCCACTCGCTCTTTCTTTTGTGCTCATCGGAATTTTTATATGGATCGCCGAGAATATCGCAACGTATTTCGGAGCTTGGGAGTATCCATACCAAACCGATGCATGGAGTCTCGTTCATCTAGGAAAGGTGAGTTCATGGCTTTTATTAGTGATTGTTAGCTTTCTTATAGTAGCGACTTTAAAGCAGGTTAAGGGAAAAGCTCCACTAGGATAGGTACTAGTCAGTTTTTATAACTGTTAAGAAAGTCGGATCCTTAGTATTGTAAGGAATTCGACTTTTTTAGGTTAAAGTTCTCCTAGCGTAGAATATTCCGAATAAGATAAATCGAAAAGAGTAACGTTCGTAATTGGGCAGTTTTGTTTATTATCCGAAACTTTATAGAAGTGTCGCGTTTGTAAGGGAATAGGAGTTATCTGTTGGTGTTGGCATTCCTAGAAAATTTGTCAGGATTTTTAATAATGGGTCATTTCGAGATTGTAATACATATTATTTTAATTCAGTTGGGTGCTTTACCTAAGTAAAAAATGGGCGACTGTCCTGCATAAAAGAGCCGGATAGTGGAGAAAGAACAAGATATGAGCGTGCTAAACTGATTGAGTTGGCACGTATTTTTTATTCAATGGATTGTTAGCTTTATTAACTTTAACGTTGTTAAAATCGGAGTAAGATGTTTAACTATGAAATAATAATAAACATAGAAAAAATCATCAATGCTCCAACATAAGTAGAAAGGTAGTGCCGAATGTTACGAAAGATATATAACCGTTCTATATTATCAATCACGCGCTTCTTATTGCATCTGTTGTTGAATCGTAAACACTCCAATTCAAAGAAAACCGGCTTTGAAGAAGTCAACGACATTATGCAAAAGTTCCAGACGAATCTCATTACTAATCAACAGTTAACCGTAGATCTAACGGAAGGGCCGGTTCCTGGGAGGAATAAAAACTCAAGGCGGTTGATAACCGCGTTTGAATCTAATCGCGATAAACGAGAAGAAGAGAACTTCTATGTTAAAGTCGCCAGAGATTGGGTCAGTGATTTAACTAGAAAGAGGCATCGCACAGCCCTCGCGTGTATTATTATCTTCCTAGGTCTTTATTTAAGCGGGCTTTTTCTTAATCAATATATCAGTGGCTGGAGCGGTGCCGTCATATTGTGCGGTATGTTCGTTTGCCCCATCCTCGGATTTTTCAGTGCAGCCCTAGGAAGAGGGTGGAAAAAGTGGGTGCTCCTTTCCGTTAATCTCCTTCTCTTATCGGTATTTATCATGATTATCGTTTAATGAAGTAATCTTTTACATAAAAAGTAGCTGGAAAATGTTAAGATAATGGAAAATGGAAAGATTATTTGAAGTTAGTAATTGTGCAATCCAGACACTTTTTCCTGATAAAAGTATGAATTATTGATATGATTTTTTGCTTTTTGTAGAAGAATATACATGGATAGAACTATGCCAAAACCAACAAAGGAGATATGATGGCACAGATTAAAGAAATAGGATGGAACTTTGATAACAGTTATGCTAGTCTGCCGGAATTATTTTTTAAAAACATTGAGCCAACCCCTGTACGTTCAGCGGAGTTGGTCATTCTCAATAAGTCTTTGGCAAATTCTTTAGGGTTGGACGTTAAAAAGTTACAAAGTAAAGAAGGTATAGAAGTTGTTACTGGCAACCAAATTCCCGAAGGAGCTTTGCCGATTGCCCAGGCGTATGCGGGGCATCAGTTCGGGAATTTTACCATGTTAGGGGACGGTCGAGCTGTGCTGTTAGGCGAGCAGATCACCCCTTCAGGCGAGCGTTTTGACATTCAACTCAAGGGTTCAGGCCGAACGCCTTTTTCCCGCAGGGGCGATGGCCGAGCGACACTTGGACCGATGCTGCGCGAATATATCATCAGTGAGTCGATGCATGCGCTTAATATTCCTACCAACCGTAGTCTCTCTGTTGTGACAACTGGGGAGTCCGTGATTCGTGAGACCGAGCTTCCTGGGGCAATTCTGACTCGTGTGGCTGCCAGTCATTTGCGTATTGGGACTTTTGAATACGCAGCAAATGGGGGCACAGTGGAGGATCTTCGGGCTCTTACTGACTATGCAATCGAGCGTCATTTTCCAGACATTGAAGATAATGAAGATCGATACCTTTCTCTTTTTCAGGAAGTGATTAAGCGTCAGGCTGCACTGATTGCTAAATGGCAACTGGTCGGATTTATTCATGGTGTGATGAACACAGATAATATGACGATCAGCGGAGAAACCATTGATTATGGCCCATGCGCCTTTATGGATGAATATAATCCGGCAACGGTATTCAGTTCGATTGATGTTCAAGGCCGCTATGCCTATCAGAATCAGCCGCCGATTGGCCAGTGGAATCTCGCTCGCTTTGCGGAAGCCCTTTTGCCACTGTTTCATGAAGACCAAGATCATGCGGTCGAACTAGCCGAGGAGGCGCTTGCCAAGTTTGAGAAACTGTATCATAGTTACTGGCTTAAGGGAATGAGGAGGAAATTAGGGATTCAGAATGAAGAGGAGCAGGACGAACCTTTAATCGAAGACCTTCTCGGCATCATGGAGAACTATCGTGCCGACTTTACCAATACGTTTCGCGCCTTAACATTAGGTGAACCGGAGGATACGGTCATGAATGGGACGACAGAATTTACTCACTGGTATGAGCAGTGGCAGGCGAGACTGGATAGACAGGAGGAATCGAAAACTTCTGCCTATCAAGTGATGAAGAACACAAACCCTGCGGTTATTCCTCGCAACCATCGGGTAGAAGAGGCACTTGAAGCTGCAGTGGAAAAAGCAGACTACAGTGTGATGGAGCGGCTTATGGATGTTCTTTCAAACCCTTATGCGTATTCATCTGAGCAGGAGGAATACACCAAATTGGCTGAACCATCAAACCGCCCTTACCGAACCTTTTGCGGAACCTGAATTCATGCACACGTGTCTCCGGAATGTAAGCAAAGGTGATTATTCTCTTTTAAAAAAGTAAGCTCTACTTTTTCAATTAAAAAGATATTTTACTGTAGAATAGAAGGGGCCTCCATATTAGGGAGGTTCCTTCTTTTAAGAAACAGGAGAAAACGTGTGAGATTCCTTTATGGATAAGGTTAATTTGCAATTGGAGGGAATGGCTGATATGTCTACAGATATTTAGTAGCTTTAGTATCTATAGTTTTATGGAGTACGGTATCCCGAGAGCTTGTAAGATCTTCAAAAGAAAATAATAAAGAGAAAAACGGACGAAAAATAATAATTTTAATGTCTGCAGGTACCCTATCAACACTAATTTTGACCATTTCACTTTTTCAAAATATCCAGTTTTTAAAATGATGTGTAAAGCGAACTAACGCATAAGAGAAAGGTATTATACCAGCTAATAGCAGAAAAGACTGTTCCAGGGGAATTAGATATTTTATGTTAAAATATAAAGAGGATTAGACATAATTTATGTAATAATAAATAAGTGAAAGAATAACGAATAGGGAAAAGGGGGATTGAAAATGGATGTAAGATATCCAATTGGGAAATTACAAGTTCCTAAAAAAGTAACATTAGCAAATATTCAAGAATGGCTAAAGGAAACCGAAACTTACACGCTTCGATTAAGAGAAACTGTTGACTCATTAAGTGATGAGGAATTAAGCAGAACATATCGTGATGGTAGCTGGACAGTTCGTCAACTTGTTCATCACATTGCAGATTCTCAGTTGAACATGTATCAACGTTTGAAGCTGGCTTTAACAGATGAGAACCCAACAGTACCAGCTTTTGATCAAGAAAAATGGGCTATTCAACCAGATACAAAGCTTCCTATAGAAAGTTCTATTAAAATGCTAGAAGGTATAAATGAGCGCATCGTATCTTTAGGATATAGTTTAACTGAAGAGCAATTAGATCGAGCTTTTACTCACCAGCAAAACGGTAAAATAACAGTTGCAACAAAAGTTGCAAAATTAGCTTGGCACGAAGAGCACCACTTAGCCCATATAAAAATCGCATTATCAAAATAATACAATATGTATGGAATTGGCCTATCGAACTTCGATAAGCCCATTTTTTTATTCAACTATACAAGGGCGCAAAAGTTGAATAAAGGGCTGCCTAAACACAGTCCGTTTTTTTTTAATACGGCTATCGAGAAGAATAATGTATTTTAAGGGGGAGATTACAGTTAAGCGTTTTTTATACTATTTCACTTGGACAATTATAATTGGTCTTATAATCTACTGGGGAATGAAGTATCAATCTCGGCTAGAAGAAGTAGCAAAAATGGAGTTTGAATTATTTCCTGTTATAATATTTGCTGCCATATTCCCTGTTGTGATTGGACTGTTCTTACGATTGCCTAAATTGATAATTGAAATTAAAGAGAACAAGCAATGGACTTTTGACTGGGTTAGGTTCATAGCAATTGCATTACCATCTCTCTACATAATAACAATGTCAATTTTGCCATACTCATCTTTGGGTGAAGGCTCCATCTCTATACCAGAGGTAATTCTAATTGGAAGTCCGACAGTTACAACAATAGCTGGGATTGTTTTTGGGTACGTCTTATTAGACAGTTTTAAAAAATAATAGTCTTCAACTAACGGCTGCGTTAGCATAATAACTATAGGTTATTTTTTGAAGTCCTTTTAAAACTTTTCGATCTTCCGTAAACAGGCGCATTTCTTGAACAAGAAAGCAGTCGTTTTTTCTTTAAGGAATTACTATTACTACGATAGTTGATATAATGGGTGTATAAAGGGCGTTTATAGTTAGGCTGGAAAAGGCTGTCTAGTCATTTTTGATACTTTGTCAGTTCTTAAACATTTAAACTTCAGAGGAGAAAAAAACTGTTATGGCAAAGAAGAGTAAGAAAAGTAAGTGCAAAAATCAAAAAAATAAAACGAACAACTATCACAAGCAGATTAAGAATGTATTTGTAGCAGAAGGTTTGTACAGCACTTATACGTTCTTTACATTTGGAAAAAAACTTTTCATTCACTCATCACTTAACAATGAACAAGTTTTTGAGATAGCAGAGTTCGAACATAACCAACAACAATTACGTGAAGACCTATCTATACCTATGATTTTAGAAGTAATTCAACTGAAAATGCAAAATCAATTGAGAGATTGTCAACAATATTTACTACCAAGCATGAAAGAGTTGCATGAAGAATTATGGGAAGAAATATGTCGTGATCAAGAAGAATCTCTTTCTGAAAAGGAGCAGAAGATGTTTGATGTCGCCGTGAGATCAGAAAACGATTTGTTAGATGAAAGCGTAGAATTAATGGAAGAACAACCTCTAACTTATAACTATTTCGGGGACTCTGTCGCTTATAGTGAAGATGATCGTCAATGGATTGATTACCATATGTCACAAGGAAATTTTGATGCTGCATTAAATATTCATATGGCTTACGTAAAAGAATAGGCCAGTGGTACACTTTATATTAGGTCAAGTTTGTTTGAACAGCCCTCTATATATTTAATGCTTCAGGCAAATAATACTCCTTACTTTATTTCCGCAATATTTTTAGCGAATAACAAACTCCCCGGACTTTTTTCTAATATACTTTCTGTTAGCGTAACAAAAAATCTATTTTATAGATATACAAGGATGGTAATATTAAATGTTAAGATGTTCATGGTGTATGAAAAAAATTAAAGATAATGAGCCAGTATTTGGTTTAAGTGTTAAATTTGCTGAAGGCGTAGATTACTCGGATAGTGAAGGGACAATTATTCAAATTGAGCTAAATACTCGTAATACTAGTGTTCCTATGATTGTGACAGCTAGAGACTCTGAAGCAAAGACTCAAGGAACTGATGGTATATTTGCTTTGTGTAGTGAAAAGTGTGGGAAGAAAATGAAAGAAACTGTAACAAAGGAATTAACAACGTTCAAGGAGTTTAAAGATATTTCACTAAACTAAAAAAGTGCCTGATCCCTGGTGCGTTAACGCGCCAGAGGTCAGGCATAACAAAGGCACTAATGTCCGCTAAGGTTTAAAGTAAAAGTTACGTATCCTGTAGATATCCTGATATTGCCCTACAAGGAACATAGCGTGAAAGAAACCAAGTTGCCGGATATGCCACTGCCAAGTCACTTTCGCTTTTATTTAGCAAGTGTAAAAAAGCATCTTCCTTTTTTATGGGAAGATGCTTTTTCAAGCTGCCAGCCGCCATTATCGAACATCATCAACGGATTTCACCACTGTGTGAGCGATTGGCTTCCATTTAACGTCCTTAAACAGGGCTGTGATAGCGATCGGTATATAGGTTAGCATAAATAACGGAAAAGTGATTGTATAAGCGATTTTTTTCCACCTGGTACAATGGATTTCTCTCCACTCCGTCAAGGTTGTAATAACACCAAGTATAAACAGGATCACGTAAATCTGGCCAACGCACTGTAATAATGCCATAGAGGATGCTTGAATAGTCTCTACTCCCTCTAATATTCCAAAAAAACCAGCCAGAAGGAAGGAGCCGTTAACTATAATACTAAGAAATGAAATGAGCACAGCTGGCATGATTATCATGGCCATGTCGTAGCAGGAAAAACTGTTTCGCTTTCCTTTGAAAATGCCAATAAGCAATTTTTTACCATAATTGCCAAATACCTGATAAAACCCTTTTGCCCAGCGTAATCTCTGGTTCCAGGACTGTTTAAAGGTGACTGGCTGCTCGTCATAGAATATGGCTTTTCTGCAATATCCAATCTTTTCGCCTTTAATGATCTGTGAAACTGAAAATTCGATGTCTTCTGTGAGCAAATGATGAATCCAGCCTCCATTTGCTTTGATCAAATCTGCATGTACTAGAAATCCTGTCCCAGAGATTGCGCAACTGGTGTTAAGGAACATTCTTGGAAGATTGAGATATTCAGCTTCATGCAAAAACCAGAGTGCATAGCCTGAAGAAATCCAATTCTGGTCAAAGTTTTTAGAGTTTCTGTAACTGGTGACTACTCTGTATCCTTGATTAAAGGTCTGGTTCATCCCTGCTATATAATTCTCATCAATGAGATTGTCGGCATCAAACACAAAATATCCTGCATAATTTTTGGCTGAATATTCTTTTTCAATAGTTTTTAACATATAGTCGAGCGCGTATCCTTTTCCAACCTGATCCTTATTGAAGCGCTCCCTGACAATAGCCCCTGCCTGTTTTGCAGCCTGGAACGTATGATCTGTACAATTGTCTGCTACTACGAAAATATCAATTAATTCTTCGGGGTAATTCTGTTTTTTTATACTTTTTATAAGTTGTCCAATGACGAGTTCTTCATTTCGGGCAGCTATAATCACTGCATATTTGTTGAGATGGTCATTTTGCAGACCGGGTTCGGATTTATAGTCCTTTTTAGCTTTAAATGCAACAAACATGTACACGATCTGGTAGGCGTACATCAAGGCAAA
The DNA here is from genome assembly GCF_022919835.1 of Halobacillus shinanisalinarum. NCBI lineage: Bacteria > Bacillati > Bacillota > Bacilli > Caryophanales > Bacillaceae > Halobacillus > Halobacillus shinanisalinarum. Next base: position 3,405,381 of record NZ_CP095074.1, read on the forward strand.
TAATAGAAACATAAGCGTGTTAAAATTATAAATAAAAGTTGTAATTGAGTCCAAATTGATACCTCCGATGTGATAAAGTCACCGATACTGTATTTTACAACAGATGATGAGTAATAGGGAGCATTTACATAACTTCTTAACAACTTTTTAATAAATTCTTAATAAATTCATCTTCATTAAAAGCGCCTGAAAATAACGGTTATATACATGAATCAATTTCATAATTTAAGCCCCTTCTGCCCCAAGGGATTCAAAACGCAAAAAAGGAAGTACCTCTCCAAATCTAGTCAAGTAGGAAATTTGAAATCATTTTTATTAGGTTAAAGGCAGTAATCTGGAAGACTCAATCTCGAGGTATGTTTGCGTTGTATAATGAAAATGACTAAGAAGGGTTTTAATGATGTTATCAAATAAAAGAACAAAGGTAGTGCTTGGCATTGTAGCATTCATCTTATTGATGATTGGGGGATCGGCTGGTTACTATCTTCATTTTTACGAAGAAAATTTGAATAAGCGTTTGCCTATGGTGGTTACTGTTAAGGGTGATAGAGATCCGGAAGACATAGCTTATAAGTTTTGGTATACATATATGCAAGATTACAAAGGTGACAATGTTAGTTCATGGAAACGACTTTCTGATGTTCGTTTTAATGAGTTTCAACTATTAGCGGGGGATGAAGAAGAATTCGCCGTTGCTGTAACCTTTTGGGCAAAATTGGAGAAGAAAAATTGGTCCGTTCATCATAGCTGGGGTAAAGTCCAGAAAGATGGGACAGTTAAAGATATACAGTGGACATTACGAATAAAGAGAACTGGGGAAAATGAATATACGCTTAAACGAATTAAGCCAACTACAGCCACAATTGCAGGATTGCCACCTGTTAAAGACAAATATCAGAAAGAGGCTGGAATTGACGTACCAGATGAAACGAATCGTTACCAGATTCGTAATGGCAAGTTAGAGGTGACATATGATGATGGTGGACAATGGCAAGCGGTACCCGTTGCTTTAGGGGAGCTTTTTCAAGGAGATTACAGCGGCTCTAAAAAGCGTTTAATTGAGGGGAGTTATTTCATTTCCCCTAAGAAAACAGGCTTTGTGATTGGTGAAGGTGATAATGTGAATGTTCTTCTATCTGATGATAAAGGGGAAACGTGGGACAAAGTACATATCCCAAGTACACCTCCAAGGGTACGTTTACGATTGCTTGGCTTTACCTCTGAACAACACGGCTATGTGATTTTGACTGGAGATCGTACAATGAGCTTTGAAGCCCATGCTATTTATAAAACCAATGATGGCGGGGAGAGTTGGGTGAAGACCGGCTCCGTTCAAGAGACAAATCTGATGGTGACTGGTGGAGGCTTTATAAATGACAAGCTTGGATTTATGTCTTTTGGTTCTGTGAGGAATAATGGAATGGAGTATCCATCACTTTATCGAACGAATGATGGCGGGAAGCATTGGGATAAGGTGGAGTTACCCATTCCTGCAGAATATCAAGGGATTTTCACGGTCGCACAGGTACCTACCTTCGATGGGTCCCAAGGTACATTGCTAGTGAATCAGGGACCTAATGGGGATTACCAAGGTGGAAACGTATTGGCGAGGTTTATCTCCATAGATGAGGGTGCGACATGGTCCTTTGCCAACCTCGTTGATCCAGACCATGTCCTGGAGGAATAAGCTGAAAAAGAAATATTTGTAAATATCTATTGACTTGTGAATGATTATCCTATATATTAAGTTGAAATTAAAGTAATGCGATGATAAGGACATGAGTCATTCTTAACGGTTTACAGAGAGGGAAGGCAAGGCTGGAAACTTCCTAACGCTGTGGAATAGCTTACCCCCTTAGAGCAGTATTGGTGAACTACAGTAATAGTAATCGATACCGTAGCTGCTACGATACAGCAATAGGAAGCCATCATCTTTTAATGAAGTGGTGGAAATCTGGGTGGAACCACGAGACAACACACACTCGTCCCTTTTGTTGAGGGAATGAATGTGTGTTTTTTATTTTTTATAAATGTTGATGCAATGACAAGGATACGAGTTATTCTTAACGGTTTACAGAGAGGGAAGACAGGGCTGAGAACTTCCTAATGCTGCGGAACAACTTACCCCTTTGGAGCAGTACTGGTGAAATCACAGTAATCAGTACCGTAGAGGCTGCGATATAGCTTAAACGAAGCCATCATAATAGTTTAGGGTGTGATGGGAAGTTGGGTGGAACCACGAGTTTAGATACACGCTCGTCCCTTTTTTGAGGGATGGCGTGTTTTTTTATATCCAAAAAAAGGAGTGTTGGTCTATGAAACAGGAAGAAGTTGTAATCAAGTTTCCAGATGGAAATGAAAAGCCGTTTCCTAGGGGGATTAGCTTAGAGCAAATCGCAGAGTCTATTAGTCAAAGTTTAAGAAAGAAATCTGTGGCTGGTAAAGTGAACGGGACATTGTATGATCTTAAGCGAGGTATCGATGAAGACGCTGAAATAGAGTTATTTGATCTAAGTTCCTCGGCTGGTATCGAGGTGATGAGACATACAACGGCGCACGTATTAGCCCAAGCTGTTAAACGTCTGTATGGAAATGTTCATCTTGGTATAGGCCCCGTCATTGAAAATGGTTTTTACTATGATCTTGATATAGAGCATAGTATTACGATTGATGAGCTAGTTAACATCGAAAAAGAGATGAATAAGATCATCTCGGAAAATCTTGAGATGAAACGTAAAGAAGTCTCACGTAGCGAGGCAATGGAGATCTTTGCCCATGATCCTTTGAAGCTGGAACTGTTAGAATCTATTTCGCCTGAAGATATTGTTACCGTGTACAGTCAGGGTGAATTTGTCGATTTATGTCGTGGTCCTCATCTGTCTACTACAAGGTTTATCAAAGCGTTTAAACTAACTCATGTTTCTGGGGCATACTGGCGAGGGGATAGCCGGAATAAAGTACTTCAACGTATATACGGTGTGGCTTTTGCTTCAAAAGAAGAACAGAGCGAATACTTTCTTTTTGTTGAAGAAGCGAACAAAAGAAATCATCGGAAATTAGGGAAGGAACTAGAGTTATTTATGTTTTCCGAAGAAGCACCTGGAATGCCATTTTATTTAGCGAATGGCCAACTCATTCGAAATGAATTGGAGTCCTTCTTAAGGGAGCTGCAGCATTCCTATCATTATAAGGAAGTACGTACTCCGATCATGATGAACCAACGGCTATGGGAACAATCAGGCCATTGGAACCATTACAAAGAAAATATGTATTTTTCCGAGGTCGATCATCAGAAGTTTGCCTTAAAGCCAATGAATTGTCCTGGGCATATGCTGATTTTTAAAAATCAGCTTCACTCCTATCGAGACCTTCCCATTAGGATGGCCGAGTTTGGCCAAGTTCATCGTCATGAATTCAGCGGCGCCTTGAATGGGATGCTGCGAGTTCGTACATTTTGCCAGGATGATGCCCATATCTTTGTGACACCAGACCAAATAGAACAAGAAATTACAGAGGCTTTAACATTGATTAATTATGTGTACAACACATTTGGGTTTAGTTATGAAATTGAACTTTCAACAAGGCCGGATCATTTCATGGGGGATGAAGTGTTATGGGATAAAGCAGAAGGCGCATTAAAGAATGTCTTAAATAGTCTTAACTATAACTACCATGTAAACGAAGGGGATGGAGCATTTTATGGACCGAAAATTGATATCCATATTAAAGACGCGCTTAATAGAAGTCATCAATGCGCTACCGTCCAACTAGATTTTCAGATGCCGGAGAAATTTGATTTATCTTATGTAGACGAGAGAAGTGAAAAATGCCGTCCCGTTGTTATTCATCGTGCCGTCTTTGGATCCATTGATCGATTTCTAGGTATCCTAATCGAGCATTTTGGTGGTGCATTTCCTACTTGGTTAGCCCCCGTTCAAATAAAAGTGATAGGTGTATCCAATGAGGTTCATAAAGAGTATGCGGAAGAAGTTACACAACGGTTAAAACAAGAGGGAATACGAGTTGAACCTGACTTACGCGATGAGAAACTCGGCTATAAAATGAGAGAAGCACAAATGAAAAAAGTTCCATACATTCTTGTAGTAGGCGACCAAGAACGTGATCATTATACTGTAAATGTAAGAAAATACGGGCAAGAGGGGTCCAAAGAAATTCAAATAGATGAGTTTATTTTTAATCTAAAAAAATCCATTGAAAATAGATGGTTAAATGAATAGAAGGTATATAGTGTGTAAAGGTCTTCAAGAATACCAGCTAATATAAGCTATATGCCTATTCCTGAAAGGAACTCATTGAACAAGGCGTCCTTTTTTTAGGCTAAAGGTGGTATCGAAAACGAAATAGGGGTTTTATGCAAAAATTCATAAAAGAATCCTAACCTAAGTTCTTCAAGGTTAGGATTCTTTGTAGTCTAATTTGAGTACTCTCTCTGTGAGGCCCTCTTATCTGAGAGAAACCATCCTCCAATTGCGATTGTAAGAAGAACTGTCCAGAAAGTAATTGTCCAGAGGGTGCTGTGGGAGAATGATTCGGGCAATATGCCGACGTTATGATGGGAAAGTGTAATAATAGCAAGCTTTACGCCGACCCATGTAACAATCATGTAAGCAGTCGTTTCTAAACCAGGACGCTCCTCGAGAAGCTGCACAAACCAGTTTGCTGCAAATTTAATTAATACTAACCCTGCTATAGTTGCAGTAACGATAACAACATATTGCCCACCATCCATTCCTCCGAACTTAGGTAGTGGTGTTGATGGCAATGTAACAGCAAGTGCTACGGCCGCAAGGATTGAGTCAATAGCAAAGGCAACGTCGGCTACACCAATTTTTGCTACTGTAGGCCAAAAACCAGATCCAGCCTTATCTGCATCATCTTCTTCGTTTTCTTTTTTCGAAACAAAGAACGTTGCATAAACATGTTTTACGCCCAAATAAATGAGGTAGGCTGCGCCAATCGCCTGAACCTGCCAAACACCTGCTAGAAATGAAATAAGAAAGATGGCAGCGAATCGAAAAACAAATGCCATGAGGATACCATAGTCAATGGCGCGTTTCTTTTGATCGTCCGGTAAGTGCTTGGCTATTACCGCAAGAACAAGAGCGTTATCAGCCGATAATATCCCCTCTAAACCGATTAATACTAATAATGTCCAACCATATTCAAGCCAGATTGAATCCACTAAAATTCCCCCTTCATGATGCCAATAAAATAGAATTTGTAAGAGTTCCTGGTATAGACCATAAAAAAAGCAAAACCTTTACCATTAACAATGGCAAAGGTTTTGCTAACAATGCTGTAAGTTGCCATTAATGCCGAGAGTGAGACTCACTCTGTAATGACGACAATTACTGTTAAAGCTACTCCCCTTTGAAATTCTATGTTTAGTTAACCATGTTACGAGTCATAGGTCAATCTATCGCCTTTTATTCACCCTGTAAAGAGTTGCTTGAACTATGAAAGTGAGATAATCTTATATCCAACTATTTGTAGGGGTGATACAATGTCATTTTCATTTATTTTCGATATGGATGGAACTCTTTTTCAAACGAATAAAATACTAGAATTATCGCTTCAAGATGCCTTTGACCGTTTAAGGTCTATGGATTTATGGAAAGAGGAAACCCCTATTCAACAATACCGTGAGATCATGGGGGTACCACTTCCAGAGGTATGGGAAACATTGTTGCCAGATCACTCAAATAAAGTTCGAGAAATAACAAATGATCACTTTCATAAGTGTTTAATCGCTAATATTAAAGGAGGGAGTGGCGAACTTTATCCGAATGTAGAGAAAGTTTTGCGTTACTTGAAGGAGAATAATTATCCTATATTCATAGCAAGTAATGGCTTAACAGAGTATCTGAATACTATAGTAGATTATTATCAGTTAAATAACTGGATCGTAGAAACCTTTAGTATTCAAAACATAGCATCACAGGACAAAGCAGACTTGGTTGGGGAAATAGTGAAGAAATATGATATTGATCAAGCTGCTGTAGTCGGTGATCGACTCTCCGATTTCCGTGCAGCGAAAACAAACGGAATGCTTTCTATAGGGTGTACATTTGATTTTGCGAAAGAAGAGGAGCTTCAACAGGCTAACTTAACAATAGATAACCTATCTGAATTGATAGATATATTGCCTCGGTTAAGAGAGGTTGTTCAAAAAGTCAGCAAATGATAAGAAGCGAATCTCTTCGTTGGTTTGCTTTTCAAGGAGATTAAAAAGTATATTCTAGGGTATATTTAAGAAAGGCTAATAATGGAATTGGCTGAGTCTAAAATAGGCAGGACGTACTTCTCCTAGGAAAATGTCCACCTTTATTTCTACTAGTCTCAGAATCTTCTACTCCGTACCATCATTAAACAATCCCTTATAGCAGTATAAACTGCTGATAAAAAGGAGTGCTATTTTTGAAAAGAATCAACTTAGGCAATAGTGAATTAGAAGTTGGAGAAATTTCATTGGGTTGCATGCGGATGCACGAACTCGAAAAAAAAGACGCAGGCTACGTGATTGAGAATGCAATGGACGTTGGGGTTGATTTATTCGACCATGCTGATATTTATGGCAAAGGGAAGTCAGAGGAAGTTTTTTCGAAGGCGATTGACATGAATGACGATGTTCGGGGAAAAATGAAGCTGCAGACAAAATGCGGGATTCGGAAGGGGTTTTTTGATTTTTCCAAAGACCATATTCTGGAGTCTGTTGAAGGCAGTCTGCGACGATTGAAAACCGATTATATTGACAGTTTGCTGCTTCATCGCCCGGATGCATTAGTTGAACCGGAGGAGGTTGCTGAAGCTTTTACAACATTAAAAGAAAGCGGTAAAGTACGTCATTTTGGTGTGAGTAACCAGAATCCGATGCAAATGGAATTGTTAAAAAAGTATCTGAAAGAGGACATGATCGTGAACCAATTGCAATTGAGTATCGTACATACTCCGATGATGGATGCGGGATTCAATGTGAACATGCAGCATGACCCGGCGTTTGTCAGGGATAGTAATGTTCTTGAGTACTGCCGTTTGAATGATATAACGGTCCAAGCATGGTCCCCGTTTCAGCATGGTATGATCGAAGGGCCATTTGTTGGGAATAAGGCGTTCCCTGAAGTCAATGCGAAACTGCAGGAACTTGCTGAGAAAAAAGGTGTGACAGATTCGGCGATTGCTATCGCATGGATTTTACGTCATCCTGCGACGATCCAGCCGGTTGTTGGGACGATGAACCAGGAACGTTTAAGGGACATTGCGAAAGCCTCTGACATTGAGATAACAAGAAAAGAATGGTATGAACTCTATCTTGCAGCAGGAAACGAATTGCCTTAGGTTGTTAACGATTGATATTTTCCATAAAAATAACTTAAAAGCCAGTGCATCATGCACTGGCTTAAGATCTTCGTAGTTATTTAAAGGATTTGACACCTAGATAATGGTTTTGCCAATAGTCTATACTTAGATCAGCTATGACCACACCTTCACTGCCTGCATGAATCATCTGGTTGTTACCAATATAAATCCCGCTGTGGGAAGCTCCAGATGTATCATATGTACCCTCGAAGAAGACAACATCGCCAATACTCGGAGAATCGACGGTTACACCATCATTTTGCCACATGCCACTTTCAGTTCTTGATAAATCCACGCCAACTTGGTCGAATACATAATTGATGAAACCGCTGCTGTCAAAGCCGCTTGGTGTTGTACCGCCCCATACATATGGCGTTCCAAGTACGCTTTTTGCAACTGAAACAATATCGGACTGTTGGGCTGGTGCATCAGAAGCTGTCTCGTTGGACGGTGATTCGTTGTCTTTAGTGACATCTGATGTTGATGATAATGCTGCGGATGTTTTCGAACCTACTAGCCCGTCAACTGTAAGGCCGTGATCAGTCTGGAAATCTCGCACCGCATCTTCTGTGATGGGTCCGAAAATACCGTCCAGATTATAGGTGTAATAACCTTGATCTTTTAGTTTTGATTGTACGGTTTTTACCTCGTCCCCACGATCTCCTTTTTTAAGTAAAGATGTCTCAGAAAGTGATACTTGCTGCTCGCTTTGGGCACCACTACTGGAGCTATTTTGACCGGCAGAATTTGAATTAGCATAAGCAAAAACACTTCCACTTAAAACTGGGGTAAATGCCAGAGTTGTTACCAATGCAGAAGAAATTACATATTTTCTTACAGTTAGACTTGACTTCAACATTAAAAAATCCTCCTCATGAAAAACTTTTAAGTAGTCTAAAAAGGTGACGAGTTAAAAGTGATGACACAGGACAGGGTTCGGCATTGCGCGATAAACTCCTGCGTTATTCGACTTGGTTCGTCAAATTTCAAACTAGAATCTAGTTTAACAGACAAAACTAGCTAATAGATTGCATTGAGATTAAGGTTCGATAATAGTTTTTTTACAATAGGGGAGTACATTCTCCTTCGCCCAACCATGATCAGGTGGTGGAGCTAGTTGAAAAAACTCCTGTAACGTAAGGTATTGTCGATTACGATCTGGAAACACTTTAATTAACCGGATACCACTTGTATGATGGAAATATTAACTAATTTATTCATGAGGTGATAGAGTGACTGTAAAAGGCGTGAACCACTTTCTGTTTTCTGTTTCTAACCTTGAGAAATCTATCGAATTTTATAAAAATGTTTTCGACGCAGAGCTATTAGTTAAGGGGAGGACCACTGCTTATTTCGATTTAAATGGGGTTTGGCTTGCCTTAAATGAAGAAAGGGGGATTCCCCGGAACGAAATATCCTACTCCTACACACACATTGCTTTTTCAATCGAGGAAACAGATTTTGAGAAGATGTACGAAAAACTTGAAGGTTTGAATGTGACCATCCTATCTGGTCGACCAAGAGATCAAAAAGATCAACAATCGATTTACTTTACAGATCAAGATGGTCACAAATTTGAGTTTCACACAGGTACATTGCAGGACAGATTAAACTATTATAAAGAGGATAAACCACATATGAGATTTTATAATGAGAGATAGAGGTGAGTGAATGCCATATGAATATATAAAGGAAATTAGAAGTAAGGTAGGAACCATCCCTTTAGTAGTAAGTGTAGCAGGCTGCCTTATCGTTGATGGGAAAAATCGAGTGCTTTTGCAGCATCGAGTGGACAATGATTTTCTAACCATTCGGCTGTAACTGAAAGTATGACTTCTGCTACCGCCTTTATATCCACGGAAGCAGTTACTGATCGAATTTGAATTTAGCAGAGGCAGACAGCTATTTTTATCAGTTAGGCATTCTATGTTATCCTTTCTCATTTTACGGGTATGAGGAAAAAGCACTGGTAAAGCAGAGAAAAAAAAGGGGGATTCTATGAGTAGAAGGAAATTGATTGATTACAAAATTTTCGTGCCATCATTATTAATTATAATTGGTATCAGTATTCCATTTGCCTTATATGAGACGGAATCATTGGAATTACTCAATGCCATTTTTGCTTATATTGTGGATGTGTTCAGTTGGGGCTATTTATGGTACGGAATCATTCTTGTCATAGCGGGGTTATACTTATCTTTTTCTAAGTATGGACAAGTCGTACTGGGTGATCCGAAAGAAAAGCCTCGTTTTACTCTCTTTGAATATTCGTCCATTCTGATCGCTATGGGAATAGGTTCGACCATTATGCGGACAGGCATGCTGCAGTGGACCTCCGTAGCCAACGATCCGCCAGTGGGAGTGGAGCCTGGATCAGCAGAAGCACTATTGTGGGGGAACGCCTACAGCATGTTCTTATGGGGCTTCCAGGTTTTCGCTATTTTTGTCATGATTGCTCCGGCTATGGGGTATATTCTCCATGTCAAGAAGCGGCCGTTGATGAGGATCTCTGAAGCTTGTCGGGTTATTTTTAGCGACAAGTTTACAGATGGGTTCGGCGGGAAAGTCCTAGATGTCCTATTTCTAATAAGTATTCTGGCAGGTGCTGCTGTCACTTTGGGACTTGGTGCGCCGATTATCACACATAATTTATCCGCTCTTTTAAATATAGAAGTGACATTTGTAATGACCATTATTGTGACTATTGTCTGGGTGTTTTTATTTTCTCTCAGTGCCTACTTAGGAATTGAGAAAGGAATCAAACGGTTAAGCACCCTTAATATGTATTTAGCTGGACTTTTTGCTGTATTTATCCTGTTGGCTGGACCAGACGTGTTTATATTAAATTATTTCTCAGATAGTGTTTCTTTTTTATTAACTAACTATCTCAACATTTCATTAAATACAGACTCGGTGTATCAAGGAGAACCGTCGCACATTCAAAGTAATACCGTCTTTTGGTTTGCGTATAGTGCAACATGGGCTATGCTTCATAGTGTATTTGCTGCCAAAATTTCTAAGGGAAGAACGATTAAAGAAATGATTCTTACGTATCTCTTAGCACCTACTTTGATTTCCTGGATAGCTACAGGAGTGCTGGGCGGCCTAGGTGTCCATAGGTACCTCATGGGGGATTTGTCTGTTTTGAATCTTGTTCAAGAAGAAGCAAGGATGGCAGCGATTCCGGAGATCTTATCCACGCTCCCATTTGGAGAAGTTGCAATTATCATTTTTATAGTAGTCGCACTTATTTTCTTAACGACTACTCTTGATTCAACAACGTACACCGTAGCTGCCTATACAAGTACGAGAGATATGAGTAAATTTGAACCACCGAAAACGTTGCGTATTATTATTGCCGCTGTCATCACGGCACTGTCTCTTGTACTGATGCGTATTGGCGGGTTAGCGCCATTAGAGGTTATTTCAGGACTAATGGGTCTGCCCATTATCATCATTCAATTTATCCTCATCTATGCTGCGAAGCGAATGATCGATGAAGATAAGGCTTGGAAATATAATATAAGAAAACAATAATTGTATGTAAAACCTCTCCTTAGTTTTTAGCTAAGGAGAGGTTTATTTTGACTCCATTCTCTCTACCCTGTCACCCGCACAAGCAATTCGTGTGTAGTTAAAGTAGGATACATAATTATGGTATTCAAGAAAAGGGGGATGGACTATGGGAAAACGGGGTAATTGTTATGGTGGAAGGGAAGGTATTAGAAAATTATTGAACGAAGACTTCTGTGAATGTTGTTGTAAATGTAATCATTGTCACGAAAAACATGAAGAAAAAGTTAAAGACGAGGCTGAAGACAGTCCCTCTAATACAAATTCGTTTAAGCCAACATTTAATCCTTCCATTATGATTAACGTCTTTAACACACCATCCCCCCGTATAGGAGTCGAGACTTTTCAATACATTACCACTGCTGATGAGGGAAAAAAGGTGTATACAAACCAAGAAGCATTAAAACAGTACGGGAGCAGTGAAATACCCGATCCTAACGACGTTTCTTACATGAATCTTTTTATAAATGGAGTGCTTCAACCAGAGATTGTTTACGAGGTAAAAAAAGGCAGCCTATTGTTAAAATCCAGTGATTCACCTCCAAGTGGCGCTCCTATTATACTCTTATTTGTAGTTATCAAAGAATAGAGAGATTTCTTCCCCCTTTTTCTAGATCTTTTCTATAAAATCCGCATTTTTCTAAAATAGAGAATGGGGGTTTGTTCTGTAATAAGAGTTTGTAAGGGTACACTTTCTCGATATGTTTTTTTAATAACAAATTTGTACGCTATATCACTGTTTTTCGTCCAAGCACTATTACTTGAAATTCATATACTACATCGAAGGAAGGAGGATAATGTTAGCCTAGAAATTGGACACAGAGATGGGAGTGTCCAAAATGAGTAAACGTTACGATAAAGAATTCAAATTATATGCGGTAAAAATGGTCGTGGAAGATGGCAGAAAGATTGCGGAAGTGGCAAGGGAACTTGATTTAGTCCATCAGACGCTGAATAAATGGGTAACGAAATACAAGGAAGATAAGGAAGACAGCTTTGTTGGGAGTGGGAACCTAAGTCCGAGAGATGCTGCCGAGTATGAAAAGGATAAGCAAATTCGTGATCTGAAAGAAGAAGTCGCCATTCTAAAAAAGGCGATGGGCATCTTCGCCAAAAATCAGAAGTAATCTACGACTTCATCGAAAAGCACCGACACGAGTTCCGTGTAGCGAAGATGTGCCAGGTATTAGGTGTTTCTAAAGGCGGTTTTTATGAGTGGCGTAAACGATCCCAGAGTAATCAGGAAAGGCGAAAAGAGAAACGGACTGCCCAAGTAAAACGGGTGTATGTGGAGTCTCAAAGAAGATACGGGAGTCCGAAAATTACGAAAGAATTAAAACAACAAGGGTGGAATGTATCTCAAAAGACCGTGACTCGGATCATGAGGGAGAATGGCCTGCGCTCCAAAACCGTAAAGAAGTATAAAGCGACGACAAATTCCAAACACTCTTATCCTATTTATCCCAATCTATTGAACCAACAGTTTCAAGTGAATCGACCTGGGGCCGTTTGGGTGAGTGATATCACATACGTGTGGACAAAGGAAGGTTGGTTGTATTTGGCCGCGGTGATGGACTTATTTTCAAGGAGAATCATTGGTTGGGAAATGAGCCATCGAATGACCAAAGCCTTGACGATCAGGGCTTTACAGAGAGCTATGGATCAACAGCCGCCAAAAGAAGGACTTATTCATCACTCTGATCGCGGTAGTCAGTACGCTGCAAACGAGTATCAAGCGATTCTACGAAACAATGATGTAACGACGAGTATGAGTAGAAAAGGAAACTGTTATGACAATGCTTGTATCGAATCTTTTCACAGTGTCCTCAACAAGGAGCTCATATTCCATGAGAACTATCAAACACGTGAAGAAGCTAAACGAAGCCTATTCGCCTATATCATGACCTTTTACAACTACAAGCGTATTCATTCAGCCATTCAATACATGTCACCTATAGCTTACGAAAAAAGTATATCCAAGAGGTGAAGGCCGGTATAAGTCATTTTAGTTACCCTCTCAAGTAAAGAAGGGGCAAGGGCCCTTCTTTACTTGAGAGGCCAGCAAGCGGAGCGCGGTAGGGGTCTAGATAAATCAACATTTTGAGTGTCCATTTTCTTGACATAAATCCAGGAGAATGATGGCACTACAACTAATGAAACTACTTATAAGTGCTAGTACAACAACCGATGTTGTTCCAACCGATACGAGATTTTTTCATGTAACGACAGGAGAAACGGCTGCCGGTTCTACATTAACTATTGATGCGGCTGACTTTTTTGCAGATGATGGTTCAGCTGTGACAGAGCTTCCTGAGCTTGTTGCCAATAATAGTTATTTCAATGTAAACGTGAATGGTGTTTTACAAATGGAAGGACTATCTACGTACACGGCAGGAGCAACTGGAATAGGATCATTGGCGATTGCAGTACCAGCAGGCGGTGAACCGATTTTAGCAGGTTCCCCGGTCGTTCTGGAAGTATTAAATTATGCTACCGACTCTTCTACAACGGTTACGACCTAGTGTTTTTGTATCGTATTCAGGCATCTCTAAACAGGGTATGTCTGAATACTTTTCCCGTTTTTACATATTTGTAAGGTTTCCTGTTTATTAAGGAAGAGGGAAGGGTGCTGAATAACCCAAGAAGGATAGTACTCGAAAATAGATTTAGAAATTGTTTTGTTCATCCAGCTTTTATTTATTAGCATAAATCCAGTCTCATCATAATCGCGGAATAAGAAAGAGAAGTTTTCTAAAGAAGGGAGGAATAGAATAGACTTTGTAGAATGGTAAGGTTATATAACATGATTTGGAGGAGGTATGGAATGCTGAAGACTATATGCTTTTTTTGCAAAAAGAAATATACGATTGATCGTTCAGATACCCAGTACCAAAGAATTCTAAAGAATCCTGAAGCAAGTTATGTTTGTAAAAGCTGTAACCAATCCATGCAAAAAGAGGCCCAAACGAGTACGGGGTTAAATCCAGGGGACATTGATAAATACGATAAATATTTACGATAAAAGAGAGCGAAGATCAATTTATAGAAGGAATGATAAAGATGTTTAGTAGTAACCGAATACACTTCAGGAAGGTAACTGAAGACGATGCAGCTATTTATCATAGGTGGAGAAATGATCCAGAGGTAATGGAGAACACAAGTCCAAACCTGGATGTCTATACTTTCGAAGAAACTGAAGAATTCATAAGGAGTATTACCGCTTCCTATGATTCAAAATGTTACATGATCGAGCTTAATGATAAAAACACACCAATAGATATAGTTTCTTTAATCCATACTGATTACGAGAATCGAAATGCTGAATGTATAATTGATATAGGGGATAAAGATTATTGGGGGAACGGGTTTGGTCAGGAAGCTATGCAGTTATTGCTACACTATAGCTTTTCAGAGGTGAATTTACATAAGGTGTATTTAAAGGTATTTTCATTCAATTATAGAGCTATTAAATTATATGAAAGATTGGGCTTTGTGAAGGAAGGAGAACTTAAAGAGCATTTATTTAGGAATGGCAGGTGGTATGGAATTACTTTGATGGCCATTTTACAAAAGGAGTATTTTAGCTAAATTTACCATTAGAATTCCTGTTCCAATTGATGTTATATATTTACATATTCAATGTCAAACAAAGTACAACCACCTTACCTTGCCAAGGCAATTCGGTGGTTATTCTTAATACATGCGATGCCCTTTTGAGTCTATAAGGCTGTTGGCGGCATCGTTTAGGATTATTTTAACTTTTGTCGGAAATGACCCATTCGGTTATTTGCCTATCAGCATGAGGGAATACCTGTTTGATGGAAGTTTGAACATCCTCTAATAAGTCTATTTAATAATAGTACGGCTGACTAAACTAGTGAAAAAGGTGATCACTTTGGTCTATGAATTGTTCGGCTTTTATAAGGAAAAATTGTCCTTTTGGAATGTGTATTTTAAACATATGATAAAATGGCTGGTCGTTTCATTGTTTTTGACTGCTGTTGTGATTTCGTTAGGCTTACTATTTGTTTCCTTTTGGAGTGAGGTACAGTGGTTCATTCTGTTGGCCTTTATCCCTAATGTATTATTGATGCTATATGTAAAGAGGGAAAAGGGCAGAATCGCCAAAGAAGTATATAACCAAGATTCACCTAAGGGCGTTTTTAACAAAAGAAAAGAAGAGTTCGCAGATTACTTGGAGCAGAAAGGTATTGTAGAGCCCCATCAGTTTGAGTATTTAATTGAGCTAATCGATAAAAATGCTCAGGATTTAAAGGTTCCTTTCCTAATCAATTGGGGGCTTATTGCTGCCGTCATAGCTCCCATTTGGATCCAGTATATTACTTATATTTTTACTAACGAGATCAATAGTTTAGAAGAAGCTACCGTGTCATTGGGGCTTTTATATTGTTTATTGTACTGCTGCTATATGTTGGTTCGATCGTTAGGTCATTCGTTGTTGGTGAATTAGTGAACGGTGAATATAATAGAATGAAGCAAATGGGTAATATGGTGAGAGATATCTATCTTATTAAATTAAGCCAGGGAAGAAGTGAATGAAAATAGGGGCTGCGTGCTTTAGTGCAGCTGGGACAGACTACATATTTTAAAATGACTGTCTTTTAACAGAATAGGCTTTCGGCTAGCCCCCATCTTACATCGCTGAAGGGGATGTGTGGCCTGTGAGCACTAGCATGCTAATTGTTTCGATCATTGCTTTAGTAGTGGCGATTATGCGCATAAAAAATAGACTCCCTATTCTGGCACGAATAGGGAGTCTATTTTTTCAATCTAGGCTGCACTTTGTTCAAAGAGCAACTATCCAGGGATCACAAGCCGCAAGCTGTTGTCAATCTGTTTATGTGTATCCTTTTTCTGCATTTATCATACACATTTTTAGAAAAAAGTTTACCTATTTGACGACAGACCTTATTTCCTATGCGTGCATATTTTCTCTTAAAGCATGTTTAACATGTACATACTCGTAACCAAGGTCGCGTGCTACAGCCTCGTAGGTGAGGTTTCCATTGATGGTATTGAGACCTTGCTCAATGGCTTTATTTTCTTCGATGGCTTTTACAGCACCTTTAGAAGCAATTTGTAACGCATACGGAATCGTCACGTTCGTTAATCCGATCGTAGCTGTGCGCGGGACGGCACCTGGAATATTCGCGACTGCATAATGAAGCACGCCGTGTTTTTCATAGATGGGATCATCGTGTGTTGTGATATGGTCGACGGTTTCGAAATTGCCGCCTTGGTCAATCGCGACGTCGACAATCACAGAGCCCTGTTTCATGGATTTGACCATATCTTCTGTGACGAGTTTAGGTGCTTTGGCTCCAGGAATAAGGACAGCTCCTATGACCAGATCAGAATCCTTCACCGATTCCGCAATGTTGTAAGGGTTCGACATGAGTGTCTGTACGTCGGATCCGAATAAATCATCCAACTCGCGTAAACGGTTTGGGTTCAAATCGAGGATGGTGACATGAGCTCCGAGTCCTACAGCGATTTTTGCCGCATTTGTTCCGACGATTCCGCCGCCAATGATAGTTACTTTTCCGCGATTGACTCCGGGAACGCCACTTAAGAGAATTCCTTTTCCGCCAAATGACTTTTCAAGGTACTGGGCACCGATTTGTGAAGCCATACGACCGGCTACTTCACTCATCGGTGTAAGAAGCGGCAGGGAGTTGTTGACGGTGACCGTCTCATAAGCGATGGCAGTTACTTCGTTTTCAACTAGAGCCTTCGTCAACTCTGGCTCTGCTGCAAGGTGCAAGTACGTAAACAAGATCAACCCTTTACGGAAGTAGCCATATTCAGAAGGGAGGGGTTCTTTCACCTTCATAACCATTTCTGCTTTCGCCCAAATGTCTGAAGCGCTTTCAATAATGGTGGCGCCAGATGCTTTGTATTCTTCGTCTGTAAAATTACTGCCGAGCCCTGCACTTGATTCGATCAGGACGGTGTGTCCAGCTTTGATAACATTGACTACTCCAGATGGGGTAATTGCCACACGGTTCTCATTGTTTTTAATTTCCTTTGGTACGCCGATAATCATCTCTATTCCCAACCTTTCTTTATTCTTGTTACAGCTAGTATATCTTGCTGTTTTGGTTTTTGGTTTAGGGAAAATACACAAAATGAACGAGATGATTTGTGTAAAATCACAAATCATCTCGTTCCATTTCATCTATGAGTAAATCTAAGTATAACGTCGTCTTCTGATTGGGGTCTTTTAAATCAATCGAGCCAATTTCCTTTATCCTCTTCAGGCGGTAATTCAAGGTATTGGTATGGATATGCATTTGTTCAGAGGCTTTATGGACGTTACTATTGCAGGATAAATAAACCCTCAACGTTGTGACGAGTTCCGATTTGTTCCGCTCATCGTATTCATATAACTTTTTGAGAAAAGCATTTTGATATTGCTCGCGGCTGCGAAGGGAGGCCAGCTCATTGATGAATTGATAGAATCCGAGATCTTGATAGCTGAATACGTGGTTTAGGGCTTTAGGGAATTGGTTTTTCAGCTCGAGTACCTTCAAGGCTTGCTTGTAACTATCGCTAACATATTCAGGGGAGTCGTAGATTGATCCAAACGATCCCTTCACGTCTTCGAATTGCAGCCGCTCCCTCATTTTTTGTGTGAAATCAGTAATGAAGGAATGACAGATGCGTGCAGCGTCTTCCTCCTCGCTCGATCGCACCAGTAAGATGAGCTGGTTCTCATCAAAAAGTCTGCTGACGATCCGGGTTTGCTGAAGCGTTTCGGTCAAGTAATAGGCGTGTCGTTCGACTGATTGATTCATATTCTCGTCAAACTCAAATACAGCTACACATAGCTGTCCGGTTATTTTTGTTCGGAACCGTTTAGCGTGACGAACGATTTCTGATTTGTGCCGTAGTGTGCCAGTTAGAAGCTGCCAGAAAAATTCCTTCTGGTTTTCTTCAGACTTCCTTTTTTTTAATTGATGATGAAGAAGGTGGTGACTGACAAGCTGTGCAGCATCCTTGATCAGCTCCAAATGATGATCTGTAATCTTCACATCATTTGCTTGGGCCCAAATAAATCCGAGCATGTCTTTATTTTTTCGGACGGAAACAGCGATTCGGTTCCCGAGCCCGATTTCGTCAATAGGGGGAACGACAACTGGTTCTCCGCTTTCGAATAGCTTCGACATAACCCCGTGCTTCCACAAACCGTTAATGACACGTTCAGGAACCTTGCGTCTCATGATGGTAGCCGTTCTTGCTTCATCGACATTATGTTCGTGTTTACTATAAGAAACGATCCGGTGGTTGGAGTCTTCAATAGTGACAGGGCAGCCTATAATCTCTGCGATGCGATCTGCCAAGCCTTCTGGAGAATCCGGGCTATCGGTAAATCCGTTTAAACGATTCGATGAATGGCTCATACTGAGGCTCCTTCACTTCATAGATATCTTCATCTTATCATGGTTCTTAGGAGGGCAAAACACCTAGTTATAAATTGGAGATAGGGATAACTTTTGTATTATCGTATGATGAATACAGGCATTTTCTTATACAGGTACGAACACAAAATGGCTTAATACATTCTGTCTCCTCTCCAAAATGTATATTCATAGAAAACAAGCTCAAAATAATGGCTATACTCTTTTTATAGGAGCTGGAACCCTTTGAAAACTAATCAAACACAATTAACGGCACCTGAAATCGCAAATCTTTGGATATCTTATCAAAATGATTCGATGTCGTTTCATATGATTTCCTACTTAGCGAAGCATACGGAGGATCGGGAAATACGTTCCGTTTTAGAATACGCTATTCGCCTCTCAAAAGAACATGTTACTAAGGTCACTCAAATGTTAAAAAAGGAGAAGTATCCCATCCCTGCAGGTTTTACTGAAAATGATGTTAATATTGATGCACCGCGATTATACTCGGATAATCTGTGCCTCTATTATATGATTGATATGGCGAAGTTCGCTTTACCTGCTTACGGTCTTGCATTATCGATAACGACACGTGATGATGTAATGGCTTTTTATTCAAGGTGTTTAAATGAGACACAGGAACTTTTTACAAAAGCGACAAAACTAGCCATAAAAAAAGGGATTTATATTTTTGCTCCTACTATTCCCACGCCAGATGAAATTGATTTTGTCAAAAGGCAGGATTTTTTAGCAGGTTGGTTCGACAGGCGTCCTCTGCTTGGGATTGAAATTTCTGATCTAATCTATAATACCAAGCGGACTGCATTAGGAGAAGCACTGGTTACCGGTTTTGCTCAAACAGCAAAAGCGACCGAGGTTAGGAAGTACTTTGAGCGCGGAAAAAGAATGACTAAAAAGCATTTTGAAACATTTAGTTCTATCTTATTAGAGGGTGACTTACCTCAAGGATCAAACATTCTCACGTCGGAAGTTACGACTTCGACTATCGCTCCTTTCTCGGATAAAATGATGATGTACCATGCGACAACTTTTACAGCTTCTGGCGTAGCCCAATATGGTTTTGCGGTATCAATCCAGTCCTAGGCGTGATCTCGGTCTATCTTATACGCGTTTAATGGCGGATACCGCTCTTTATGCTGAAGATGGTTCAAATATTATGATTGATAACGGTTGGCTGGAGCAACCCCCTGGAGCAGCAGATCGTAAAAAAATATCCCAAAAAAAAGAGTGATCGTGATGAAAGCACTTAAAAAGTCTATTTATAGTGTGTGTTCAAAAACGAAGGAGAACGTCGACAAAAAACGTCACATCCTGTGACAAAGTCGACACTACCACGTTCCTTGTGCGTCGCAAGAAGTTCGAGGCGCGAAAGTTTTGAGGACCGCAAGCCGTATGCCTTTCCTACGTGAGGACCGGAAAAACCGAGCAACGAAGAAATTCGGCGTTTATCATTTGGTGACTTTTTGAACATCCTCTATTACAACTAAAAAACGTTTCTCAGTGTCCTTGATCGTGATGGAGAAATTGTTTGGAGTATTGTCCCCTTGGCTTGCCAATTATCTAATGGTAAATACATCGATTGACGACCAACGATCTGGAAGCACCGCAGAAACCATCGCGGAGATGATCGAAATGGCTGGCTATAAAAATATTCCTAACGATAATAAACCAGGCCCTCCTTGTGGAAAACTTAGCAGGGAGATAAAGTAAACGTAGGAGACTGAGCTCCTTTTGAAGGAAGTCTTTTGAAAGCGGTTTCATATATTGGTATAATTACTTGGAAGATAAATATTTTTGGGGGTTTTTTAAATGAAAAAAGCAAATTGGTTATTTTTAGCACTCGCGCTAGTACTAAGCGTGACCCTTGCTGCTTGTAATGGGGGAAGTTCAGAAGAGACGAGCTCAGATAGCAGCAGTGAAGGGGATGCAGAGGGATCTGGTGATAGTGAACAGGTTCTTAACATCATTGAAACTGCGGAAATTCCAACGATGGACGCCTCACTTGCTGCCGATGCAGTGACCATGCAATGGTTAGCAACCACGACGGATGGGCTTTATCGTCTTGGGGAGAATACGCAGCCAGAGCCGGGCATTGCTAAAGAACATACAGTGAGCGATGACGGTCTGACTTGGACGTTCACTTTGCGTGAGGATGCGACATGGTCGAATGGTGATCCGGTTACAGCACACGACTTCGTCTTTGCGTGGCAGCGTGCAGTTAATCCAGATACAGGGTCTGAATACGGGCCGTATATGATGGGTGGCGTTATTAAAAATGCTACATCAATCTCGGAAGGGGAAACACCTGTTGAAGAACTCGGTGTTAAAGCTGTAGATGATTATACACTTGAAGTAAACCTTGAAAAGCCAACACCTTACTTTGAATCTATGACAACGTTTGGAACGTTTTTGCCACTTAATCAAGAGTTTGTAGAAAATCATGGGGAGGACTATGGCCTAGAAGCGGAAACGCTCCTTTCGAACGGTCCATTTGTCCTTTCTGAATGGAACCACGGACAAGACTTTGTACTTAAGAAAAATGAAAACTATTGGGATGCGGACAAAGTAAAGCTTAATCAAATCAACGTAAGCATTGTTAAAGAAACAGCTTCAGCCGTTAATTTATATGAAACAGGCGAAATTGACCGGGTGAATTTAACATCGGAATTTGTGGATGAATACCGTACCTCAGAAGAGTTCCGTACCATTGAAGAACCGACTGTATTTTATCTGAAATTAAATCAGGAGCATGAAGTTCTTTCTAACGTTAATGCGCGAAAAGCACTTCAACTCGCTATAGATCGCCAGAGTATGGTAGATGTCATTTTGAACAACGGTTCAATTCCTTCTGGTGGTGTTGTCCCTGCAAGCTTTACCCAGCACCCGGAAACGGGCGAGGACTTCCGTGAAATTAACGGGACACTAGTTGAATCAAATTTAGAAAAGGCGAAAGAGTTATGGGCTAAGGCAAAAGAGGAATTAGGAGTTCAAGAGGTAGAGTTAGGTTATATTGGCGGTGACACGGAGGTATCACAGAATCTTGACGCTTATATTAAGGACCAGCTTGAACAACTTGAAGGATTGACTATTAACGTTGAGAGTCTTCCTTTCCAGGTTAAACTGGACCGTGATAAATCGATGGATTACGATATCCAGAGTACGGGCTGGGCACCAGATTACATGGACCCAAATACATTTTTAAACATATGGGTAACAGACGGCGGCAATAACAAAACTGGCTATTCCAGTAAGGAGTATGATGCCTTAATAGAAAAGGCTGGAGCGGAACTAGCCCAGAAACCTGTTGAACGCTTTGAAACCTTCCTTGAGGCTGAGAAAATGCTCATACAGGAAGATGCCGTTCTTGTACCCCTTTATCAACGTGCTTTAGCACAGCTTAAGAAACCTTATGTAAAAAATGTATCAGTCAATCCAATGAGTCCTGATTATACGTACAAATATGCATATATAGAAGGGAAATAATTTATAGTCAATAAAAATCGAAGAGAATCCAGTTGTGAAACCATAACTGGGGTCTCTTTTCCTTTGAAGTGGTTAGAACAGCCCCCCTGATTCATAGATGAAAAACAAATAAAACACCTCTCATTTGTCATGATGAGAGGTGTTTTAAATTTTTATTGAAGAGACATCTACCAAGAACTTTATTGTCATGGCCCCTGACGAATATAAGTGCTCTAATTGATATACCCGTTTTAGTATAGACGGATTTTTTGTTTTGTAAAAAACATTACAATTCACCTATCATACCACCCTACTTTTTGCTTATTTTGTAATTTTCTGAAATAAAACGAAGGAATTTGTAATAAAACTGCGAATAGAAATACTATAAAGTAAAAAAATGGAGAGAAACTACGAATATTCACTCTTGGTGTTCATGAAAAGGGAGGTATCAGTCAACATTAGTAAGCGAGTAAGAACTTTTATACATAAACACTGGATTCCCATCTTTTGTACGCAATTAGGCCTTATCCTTTCTATTACTTTTATCGGCTTCATGAATGTAACTACAGCAACTAATGCTTCCTTCAACGATACAGAAAAGACATTTGGCACCATTACGGCGGGAACATGGGAAATTGAGAAAGAGAAGGCGGAGCCAGAGCCAGTCAAAGAAGATAAACAAAAAACAACTGATAAAGATAACCAGCAGAAAACCACTGATAAAGAGGACAAACCAAAGAACAATGAACAAACAGAGACGAAAGAAGTAAAGAAGGATAAAAAAGTCGTAAAGGAGGATCAGGCAGCTGCAAAGGAAAAAGAAACTGCAAAAAAAGACCGTGAAGAGGAAGAATCTATTAATAATGAACCAGTCAGTGATAGTCAGTCCGTGGAAAAGAAAGAGGAGGAAAAGGACCAGGAAAAATTAAATGAAAAAGACGTTGAAGATAAAAAGCAGTTACATAAAAGCGAGGGGAAAAAATGACTTTCCGTACACTTAAAAAATGGCTAAGTAGCGCAGTGACCACTATTTTATGTATCATATTAATTTTTATGGCTTTTGTTGTTATTTCATCAAAGGTCTCTGGTAGTGAACCTAGCATTTTGGGTTATCAATTTAAGTCGGTTTTATCAGGTTCGATGGAGCCGACTTTTCAGACTGGGTCGGTCATTGCAGTAAAACCCGTTAAAGAGACATCCCAATTACAAAAAGGTGACGTAATTACTTATAAGGTAGACAAAGCAACAACTGTCACTCACCGTATCTACGAGGTTAAGGGTACTGATAACCAGCCAAAATATATTACAAAGGGTGACAACAACGAAAATCAAGATTTAAAACCCGTTCTCCCAGAGAATGTTAAAGCTGTTTATACCGGATTTTCCGTTCCATTTCTTGGCTATTTTATACACTATGCTCAATCGAAAGAGGGAAGCGCACTACTCATAGTCCTACCAGGAATTCTACTAATTATCTATTCTGTCATCATGATTTGGAAAGCCTTTAAAGAAATTGATGAGC
Organism: Halobacillus shinanisalinarum; assembly: GCF_022919835.1. Lineage (NCBI taxonomy): Bacteria > Bacillati > Bacillota > Bacilli > Caryophanales > Bacillaceae > Halobacillus > Halobacillus shinanisalinarum. Next base: position 3,428,760 of record NZ_CP095074.1, read on the forward strand.
CTAAGAAAAAGGAAGGAGCATCAACAACTAGCGTTTGATATCCCATAAAGGGGTTCAAAATACTAAATATCACCTATTCCAAGAGTAGGAAGAAAGGGGAATGTTAAAGTAATGGGCATTAAAAAGAAGTTAAGCTTAGGCATTGCATCTGCAGCACTTGGATTATCATTAGTAGGGGGGGAACGTACGCATACTTCAGTGATCAAGAAGTAACCAACAATACATTCGCGGCTGGGACATTGGACCTTTCCACAAGTGAAACAAATATTATTGATTTGGATAGCATGAAGCCAGGCGACAAGGTTATCCGGGAATTTAATCTAAGTAATATAGGTAATCTTGATATGAGCGAGATCGTCTTGAATACGGAATATAGTGTTACGGATGTAAATGGGGATAATACAGGTGACTTTGGCGAACAAATTGAACTAAGTTTTCTTATTAATGACTCTAAGGATTATACCGTTGTCTATGAAACCACATTGGCAGAACTTTCTCAGGAATCTCTTAACCTTGTAAGAGCCAATGTAATTGACCCAGAAGTTGATGGTCACGGAGCTGGATTAGAAGCAGGCGAATCAAACTTATTTGCTGTAAAATTTGAATTTGTTGACAGTGGTGAGCCACAAAATCAATATCAAGGGGATTCTATCAATCTTAAGTGGATATTTAATGCTAAGCAAAAAACTGGCGATTTAAGTTTACCCAATGAATGATTTTTCGTATTAAAAGGTCTCAATAGGTTTATTCAAGTTTAATTACATACCTTGGGATACCGTCAGCAAAACGAAAGGGGCAATCTGATTTTTTCAGTATTGCCCTCGTTTTAATTCGCGTTATCTCCAATTATCTTCCTTGTAGTCGAAAACAGCGAAACAGACTGACTATATTTAGACTGTCCGTTATTCAAGTTTTGCGCTTCTTAATGAAATAAGATAGATCAAAGAGGATAATGGATAAGAAGAAGGTCCAAGTTCTAATCCAATTCTTTAATTTCCCAATCATAATCAATTTGTACACTGCCCTTCAACGTTTGGGCAACTGGACAGTTACGTTCAAATACGGATAAAGCCCGTTCTGCTTCTGAACGTTTATCTTTCGGGATTTCAAGTTGAAAATGGATTTGAATATGTGTGATTTTCATTACACCTTCAGGAGCATCAATGGTACCTTGAGCCTCTGCCTGTAGTTTATCCGGTGATGTTGGAATTTTGCGCGCCTCCAGCGCGCCAGAAAGTGTCCCGGTCATTCAGCCAGCAGCTGAAGCGACGATATGATCAAGGGTCGACGGGTGTTCTACTTCTGGTTCTGCTTTGTAAAAGTCCTTCACGCCGCCATGAATGCCGTAGTGAAAAGGTTCAGCAAAATTGCCGATGTATGCACGGCGATTCGGCGGATCATCCTGATAAATGCGAACTTTAGAAATCTCAATTGGTTTAGCCATGTCAATCTCCTTTCTTCTATTATTATTTCAATACCCGTTTTGCAGTTTTTTAAACAGTAGGGTAATAGATTTGAAAACAGAATCTCATTTGACTTCACCATTTGGGATTTATCCTTATAACCTTGCCTTTTTGTAAGTATTTTCAATTAAGGGGAAATTATAAAGGTGTAAAGATAGCTTTTTTTAATACGAGGCCGTTGAAAAAATGACGTTTGTTCATTTCTACAAGGAATGTATTTTGGCATTTTCGTTATGTATGAAATAACCGATGATTTTTGTGTGCAAAGACCTCATATATACTCTGCAACGTCTTATTTCTTACTAGCTGTTTATTGATAACCGAAAATAAAGTAGAAGTGTTATTCTCAGGTCTATAGATAAATGGGGTTGAAGATAGTAGAGGAGAAGCCGCTCGTGACTGTACTCAGTCTGTTTGTAGCGGAAGCGATTATTAACCTGCAACAATAAATGTAAACCATCGGAAGGGGAGAGTGTTTTGAAAATATATGTGATGAAGACAAGACAACAGCTTCCTATTACAGTGGATCGAGCTTGGACCTTTTTTTCTAATGCGGGAAATTTATCAGACATTACGCCACCTTGGATGAAGTTTGAGGTAACTGGCGAGTTGCCTGAACAGATGTACCCAGGCATGATTGCAACCTACCGTTTACAGCCATTGTTAGGGGTTTCCTTGAATTGGGTGACGGAAATCACTCATATGGTGGAGGGAAAATACTTTGTAGACGAACAACGCTTTGGCCCTTATCGCTTTTGGCACCATCAACATCACTTTAAACAGCTTGAGCACGGGATGGAAATGATCGATATTGTTCATTATGCCCTTCCTTTTGCAACGGTTGGACGGATCGTACACAAGGCTAGTGTCGAAAAGAAACTAGCTGAGATTTTCCGATATCGACGTAAGAAGCTTGATAAATTATTTAAATGAGTACAACATTCACGGTGTTGGATCAGGTAGGTCAAATGTAACACCTCCAGCAAAGAGAGGTGTGTGGGTTCGTTATTTGTTTCTAGAGATCTTTTTTCTATTTAGGGCAAGAGACGGCTGCTCTAACCACTTATTTTTTGTCATAAGATTAAACCACTCTTTTGAGACGGCCAAATCTTTCGTTATGGATTTTTCAAAATCCAGGACAAGGTCTGCTTTCATTACCCTTTTTTAGCGTTTTCTAATATTACGGATATATTATAGGTACATTGATTGGGGTATGATTTACTCACCAATAAAGGCTGCTTTGTGAAAAAAAGTAGTGGAAAAAATGGTCGACTATATTCAGATTCTAACTCCTCTTCATTAGGGGGCTTTTGATGTGTAAAAATTATTTCCGTGGTAAACTTTAAATGATGTGTTTCATCCCAAGCAGAATGAGTTTTTATAAAACCGAGTGAAAGAGGGGAGACTCATGGATCCGTTAGATATTGTTGAGAATCTGCATAACATAAAGCCTGTGTATCAACCAATTGTCAGTGCTATTAAACACGATGTGATCGGATATGAAGTGTTAGGCCGATTTCATGATACGGAAAAATGGATGAGCCTCGGCCCTTTTTTTCATGATAATGATGTACCAGACGAGTTCAAGGTTGAAGTAGATCAACACTTATTACAAATAGCTATCTCAGAAATTCTCGAGTCAAACAAAGAAGGTCTATTGTTTCTCAATCGAAACGCCAAGCAATTAATGGTTAATGATGGGGAAGACTTGCTAGAAACATTGCTTATGTTTGAACAAAAAGGATTTTCCATGAACCGAGTTGTCATTGAGCTTACAGAACATGACTTTGATGAAGAGTTTGAAGTTCTTAGTCACTTACTTCTATACTACAAAACATATGGGATACAAATTGCTGTAGATCACGTAGGTGCTAAAAGCTCTAACATAGATCGAATCCGCCAGCTTGAACCCAACATTCTAAAAATAGATACTAAGATGATCCGTAAGCATAACTCTGACGGGTTTCAAGATATTATGTATTCACTATCGATGTTAGCCCACCGCATAGGTGCTGCCTTGCTATTTGAAAATATTGAGGATGATTTTCAGCTATACTTTGCCTGGAAACATGGAGGACGCTATTATCAAGGGCACTACCTGGCCAAACCAGGATTTGAGCTCGTTACAAAAAATTTACTTTCATTAGATATTGGGGAAAAGGTTACTGCCTATATCTTACGAGAGAAATCTTTGGTAGAACAGCGACTCACCTTCACCTTGTCCTGGGAACAAAAGGTGAAAGGACTGCTTCCTAAATGGGAGGGAGCTAGAAAGGTAGATTCGTTTGTGGAGTTTGTGACGGATCAATTTGATGAAGAAAGCTTTCGCATGTTTGTTTGCAACAGTGACGGTCAGCAAGTGTCTTCAAACTTTCGCAAACGAGAACAAATATGGGAGCTTGAACAAGATAAAAAAGGCTCTAATTGGGCGTTTCGTCCCTATTTCCTAGAAAATGTAATGCAAATGAAAACGTGGAGGAAAGGGATCTTGTCCGACATCTATTCAGATATTGAGACAAAGGATATGATTCGCACCTTCAGCTTTCCATTAAATGATGAACATTTTTTGTTTATAGATATACGATATTCCTTTATCTATGATAATGAATGTTTACTCGTATAAAGGACCGGGGAGGTTTAACTTCTAGGCAGCCTTATTCTCCATTTTGGGAGAACAAGTTTACTATGTTATTCGAAGAAAGTATATTCGGGGTAGGTAAAGTTACACTTTTCTAATTCATCCTGAAAGTCCATTTGAACAGGATTTTTGCTATAATAGAATAGTGTATTAAGGCTTATTCATGGGTGGCGGCTCACTTCCCTTTTTTAGAAAGGGGGTGATGCCTGATGACAGTATTTGAGACTTTGTTTCTTATTTAATTGTACTACTATAAGAAGTAGGTGATAACGTATCCAACGTTAAAACTTACTTCTTTTTAGTATCTTTATAAGCTCTATAATTGTACTATAAATTTATAGTTTACAACGTTAATAAAGAATTTATAAATAGGGGGATAGCTTGGATGAAAGTTAAGGGAGTTAAAATTGAAGATAAGGAACGCTATATGCTTATTGATTCTTATGGGGAGCCTATTAAGCCGGTAATTAAATACCTTAAATATCTGGATTTTACCGGGAAAGCAGAAAACACCTTAAAGGCTTACTGTTATCACCTTAAACTATACTTTGAATTCCTAGAGGAGGTAAATACTAGCTATAAAGAAGTTCATATAGATTTACTGGCTACGTTTATAGGTTGGTTAAGACAACCTTCACAGTCATTGAAGGTAACTGAACTGAAACCAACAAAGGCAAAAAGGTCGGATAGAACCGTAAATATAGTATTAAATTGTGTAATAGGTTTCTATGATTATTTGATGAGATCGGAAGAATACGAGAATACCATAAACGAACAAACTAAGAACCAACTTTCTGCCCGGTTTCGAAGATTTAAACCCTTTTTACATCATATTTCCAATGGAAAACAAATAAACAGAAATATATTGAAAGTAAAAGAGCCCAAACGGTTAGTGCAAACGTTAAGAAAGGATCAAATTGAATGTTTATACACTGCATGTAATAACATTCGAGATCAACTACTTATAAGAGTTTTATATGAGGGTGGGTTGCGAATTAGCGAGGCCATGTCTTTATGGATTGAAGACTTTAACATAGGTGAGAGCTGTATCACCGTTAGAAAGTCAAAAACAATTGAAGGAGAAAAAAGAAAAGTCTTTGTTTCAAGCGAGACAATGAATCTATTTCAGGAGTATCTTTTAGATTATCATATGCAAAATATCGACACGAATTTTGTATTTATTAAATTAACAGGAAAAAATAGCGGAGAGCCACTGGATGACCAGGCAGTTCGTTCCTTAGTTCGACGTGTAAGGAAAAAAACAGGTGTTCCTTTTACACCACACAAGTTGCGTCATACATTTGCTACAGAGCTACACGAACATGGAACAGATATAGCTGTGATTCAAAAACTATTAGGACATGCCCATGTACAGACAACTATTCAAACGTATCTCCATCTATCCGATGAAACTATAAAAGAAAGTTACGAACAAGCTAGATCAAATATGGTAATTAGAAGGGGAAATTAAATGAATAAAAACTTAATGGATGAAACCTATCGTGAATATAATATTGATAAGTATTTAACTGGCTATTGGAGTCGAGATGTTTGGAATCTCGATGATTGTCCACTTGCGAAGGGGCAATCATTTTCTTTCACCACTAAGAATTTGAGATTTGATTATATTCATAACCCTCACTTGAAAAATGAATTTAAATTTTTCATTTATAAGGGTCTTGTCGATAAGAGGTTCTCTTTTAAAACGGTTTGGTCATTTAATGCCGGAAAATTGAAAGCACTTTCAGAATATATTTCCAAACAACATCCATCTATGCACTCGATTATAGAAATTCCTAAACAAGCATTTTTGCCTGAATTTAAGAACTACCTTGAGGGAAAAGGGATTGTTACCATACGAAAACAGGGAACAAGTGAACCTTGGCGTACTAAGAAGTACGAAAGGAAATCATTGTACCTAAAACTTTATGAACGGGTGTACAACTTTTTTTATGATTTCTATGATGATAGGAAAGAAACCGAAAAGGATCGATGGGATGCTAGGAAATTAGGTGTTCGCTACAATATTACAAGATCACATTACAGTATAGATTTCTCTGACATTCCTATCTCGTTTCGACCATTGGTTAAAAGATATTTTAAACATCGACTTTGCGAGCAAATGTCCATAACATTAGGAACAGCAGTTTCAAATTTGTCAAAATTATATTTGTTTTTTAATTTTATATCCAATAAATACCCTGATTGGGTTGATTTGAACCAGCTAAGACGAATAGATATTGAGGAGTTTATAATGTTGGTAAAAAACACTCCTTTAAGGGGCAAGGGAAAGTCAAAAGCACCAACAAATCAGTATATTGGAAGAACTTTAAGTAACTTGAATACCTTTTTAACTGAAATGCAGATATTTGAGTGGAAAGAAGCTCCCATGAAACCAGTGAAGGTTCTTATTTTACCGGGGATTATCCTAGGAAAGAACCCCAAAAACCCGATCAAATTAAATATGTGCCAGATGAAATATGGGAACAAGTTATGTATCACATCGATAAACTTCAAAAACAATTTATTCCTATACTTTTAACTTTGGAGGCATCAGGATTCAGAATCAGTGATGTATTATCTCTAAAAGTAGATTGTGTGGTTCAGAATGAACATGGTTGGTGGTTGGTTGGGGATCAAAGGAAGGTAAGATACAAGGAGCACAAGGTTCCCATTACCGAAGAAATTGCGAAAATTGTTTTATCACAACAGGCATTAACAAGGGAAATTTCTACAAAACAAACAAATCCAAATGATTTTCTGTTTCCTATGCTAAGTGGAAAAAGAAAAGGCATGCCTATTACAAGCTCCATGTTTATCAGTAACCTAAATAAATTTGCTTATCGCTGCAATATTCTAGACACAAATGGGGAAATTTACTGGTTCCGTAACCATGCTTTTCGACATCGTTATGGGGTTAATCTTATAAATAATGGAATGAATATTCTTCATGTCCAAAAGCTACTAGCTCATGCAAGCCCGGAAATGACACTAGTGTACGCCCGAATTTTCGATAATACACTTCGAACAGAGTGGGAAAAAGCTCGGGAGAACGGGGCTTTAAGGTTCAGTAAGAGTGGAAACCTTGTGGGGGCAGACCTTAATCAGCAGGCAGAGGAAAACGGATTAGAGCTAGAATGGATACGCCACAATTTAGATTCAATTCGACTCGACCATGGTTTTTGCGTGAAAAGCCCTAAGCTTCAATGTGACTTTCTGGATCAAACTCTTGAACCACCGTGTATCAAGAATAATTGCCGAAGTTTTCACGTTGACCAATCCTTTTTGTCTTATTATGAAGAGCAGATTAAGAATATGGAGTCTGACATTGAAATCTATAAAAAGACAGGTAGAACTCGATCCGTTGAGATAATTCAGCCTAAGCTCACAAAATACAAGGAAATAGCAAACGATTTATCAATGGATCAAGGCATGTATGGTTTGCCAAAAGAAAAAAGAGAATATGTTGGTAATCAACAAAAGGAGATGAAATAATATTGGCTAATAATAATCCCAATGTAGAGGGTATAAAGGAATCCTCCAAGAAGAAGACGCAACTGTCTATTCAAAAGGTCGAAAAAGCCTTACGCGAAATGATCAGGAAACAGATGACTATTAATTTTAATACAGTTTCAACAACAGCCGGTGTTTCAAAAGGTTTCTTGTATAAAAATTCAAATATACGACAGCGTATAGAAACTCTACGTGAAAAACAGGGAAAGCTTCCTTCACCTAAAAAGGTTAAGATAAACACCAGCAATGCATCAAAAGATGTCATCATTGACTCCTTAAAAAAACGCATTAAACATCTCGAGAAAGAAAATGAGAAGCTTGAACAACAGTTAAAAGGTCATTTAAGTAAGCTATATCAGGAGATCTAAGAGATTTAAGTTACATATTCGAGTGACAATAAAATCACTGGGGAAAGCTGATCTTCAACAAACGGGCCAGATAATTGAACAATGGAAAGGTGCAAAAACATGATTACAAATCAACAATTAGTAATAAACAATTTTGAAGAAAAATTAAAAGCATTTGCTTATGCAGTTAGTGGTGAACTAACAAGTGCAGAAGATTTCGTCTTAGCAAATACGGAAATACCTACTGATACATTTAATGTACTATTGGCAAAGTCTTCAAACTTACAAGGAACATTCAAAGTTAGACAGGGACTCGATTATTTTTCTAAGAAGGAATATCCATTTAGTGTTTGGATGGATGTTGAGCATATGAATGATGATTGGAAAAACCTTATGCAAGCATATGACTTAAAAGAGGCAGAACGTAATGTGATGATGAAACGTGAAAATACGCTCCATGTTGATCAAAGGTTTTCCAATCAATTAAAAATCACCCAAGTGAAAAATAATGAAGAACTTTTAAGATATATAGAGGTGTTTATAAGCTTATTTGAAGGCACGCCAGAACAAGATGCCCTGGAAAGCTATTTTAATAAGTTTTCACAAGTGAAGTTAGGTCCGGACGTTCAAATGTTTATTGGATGCATAGACGAAATAGCTGTAACTACTGGTTTACTAATAAAAGGCAAAGATAGCTACGGGATTTATGATGTGATGACAAAGGAAACAGTAAGAGGTAAAGGGTATGGTAGTGAAATGTTTCAATTTCTTTTAAGTCAAACAAAGGATAAACAAAAGCCAGTCATATTACAGGCTTCAGATGACGGAAAAAATATCTACAAGCGATTTGGATTTATAGATGTTGGGGAAATGGTTGTATTTGAATAAGAGGTTTCTTATTCAGCTATCGGGCGCATTTCAGGAATAAAGGATTTGCGCTTTTTTGCATGAATGGCAGTATTCTGGAGTAACATATTGTGCAATTGATAGGAATTTGAAATAATTGTTATTAAGAAAAAATAAGAAAGAGTGAGATTATTACATAATTTCAGCAGGATTAGTTAGGGTGATTTTTATTGAATTGATTATTAACGTATTGATAGGTGTTGGTATTGTTATATTCTTATTATTTTCCTTTGCGGTCTTTATTACTTTTAAAGATAGAAAATAAAGGGGTACGGAAACGATTCGAAGAATGAAGGCCACTATGGAAAAACGAAAATCAAGAATTACATGTTTAATGTCAAATGGAGTTGTTCCAGAAAAGGGGCGCATATCTCGAATAATTACGAAGGTCAAAGACGTTTTGGCTGACTAAGGCTTAAGATTTTCATAAAGTAGGAGGGAAAATAATATGACTAACGATGAAAACATTGTACTTATGAAAGCAGACCTAGATCAAATAGATTTAGTTGCCGACCTTTTTGACAAATATCGGGTCTTTTACGAACAACCATCAAACGTAGAGGAAGGAAAAAAGTTTATTCGTGAAAGAATGGAAAATCAACAATCTGTGATTTTTTTAGCAATCGAAAAACAAGCAAGCTCTGTAAGACCATTAGGATTTGTTCAGCTTTATCCATCCTTTTCATCAGTCAATCTAGCAAAAATATTGATATTAAATGACCTGTATGTTGATCAATCTGCGAGGCGAAGTGGAGTAGCTAAGAGCTTAATGCAAAAAGCAAAGGAACACGCCTTAGAAACAGGTGCAAAAGAATTAACACTTGAAACAGCTAGCGACAATCACAAGGCACAACATTTATATGAATTAATTGGGTATGAGAAAGACGCGGAACATTTTTATTATAATTTATTACTCAATTGAAGATTATCGTTTATGAAACGACCTACCTACTGGAAATAATACCAGCTAATAGAAGTTTGGTAATTGCTTTGAGGAAAATTATCTTGAAACTGAGTCTTCATGATAAGGGCGCGATTGCTTAATAAAAAGTAATGGGCCTATATTCTGATGATGAATTGACTTAGTATAAACATTAGAAGTAAAATACCGATTCCTAATACGCCATAGCCAAAGCGTTTACGTTCCGATAAATGCTCCCCTTTTATCTCTTTCCAACTAGGATAGAAAAAACTGATTACTCGGACAGCTATTATGCCGATAGCCACTAAAACGACAGCTAGCACTTCCATAAGAATGACTCCTTTCTACAATACTTAGTTACCTTATGCTTACTAAGTAAAACAAAATGGAGCAAGATTTTGTTTTTTGTGGATTCATCTCGAAGCTGAGTCTTATAGAAACGGGGCGCTTATCTGGAGTAAGGTAAGTGCCATTTTTTATGAAATAAAGGATTGAGTTTCCTTGTTGGTACTCAATAATGGAGCAGTTTAATTGAATAATTTCTAATTAGGGGCGTAACAATTATTGGTGTTAAACCGTCTATAAGTAAAAGGGGTGCTTGAATGAAAAAAATAGCCACCATTTTTTTAACCTTGTCATTATGCGTTGTTTTATTTGGTTGTGAAAGCACACTGAAATCACAAGGTAAAGAACAGACTGAAGAAAAAACATTTGTAGACAAAAAACAAATTGAACAAAAAATCATTATTGCAGATTCTGTTGATGACCCATTACCACCAGAAGCTAAAAATGTTCAGACTATGCCTGGTAAAAATGAGCCTCAACAACTGCCGAATGTCGATTTAAGTAAACCGATTGTAATCACTGAGATGCCTACTATTGAAGATAAAATTTCCGATGTTAATGAGTAAGTAATTTAACTAGATGGTCTTTTAAGATTGTCTTGAAATCAAGTCTTCTTGAAACGGGGCGCAAATCTTGAATAAAGTTTTGCGCTTCTTTATTTATGTTTAGGGCCAGATTGTGGCGCAAGTATAAATACCCAGAATATAAATTTTTCAGTTTGTCGAAGGATAATAATACAGCAATCGAGAAGAAATACATTGTTCATTTGCGTGATAAAATGATGCTGAGGAGGTTATGAAATGAGTAAAGTTATTCTAAATATCTCGATGTCTCTCGATGGATTTATAGCAGGCAGTAATGATAATCAAAAACAACCTTTAGGGGAGAAAGGCGACATTCTGCAAGCCTGGATGTTTTCTGGAGAGGAAACTAGCCAGACCAATTCTTTTTTTAAACTTTCAAGCATCGACAAGAACGTTTTCGATTCAGCAGCTGAAAAAACAGGGGCTATGATTGTTGGCAGAAGGACTTACGACATCGTGAACGGTTGGGGAGGAAGTCATCCACTAGAAAGAGTTCCCGTGTTTGTACTTACTCACCGTATCCCTAAGGATCCTCCTGAAGGTACGACACCATTTACTTTTATCACAGATGGAGTGGATCAGGCAGTTAAACAAGCGAAGGAAGTAGCCGGATCTAAGGATGTAAGTGTCGGCACTGCAAGTGTCGCACAACAATGTATAGAATTGGGTTTGTTAGATGGGCTAGATCTACATATTGCCCCAGTATTGCTAGGCAGGGGTGTGCGTTTGTTTGATCATATTGGTCAGGAAACTGTAGCGTTGAAATCGACTGAGGTAATCGAAGGAACAGGAGTTATACATGTTAAATACGGTGTATTGAGCTAATTATATTGAGTATAGTTTAGAATTTGATCATGTCTTTATTAAGCAATCGGGGCGCAAATCTGGAATAAACTACGCCTGCTTTTGCTTTATCGGGCGTGCTAATCTAAAAAGTGTGTCCTTCTGAACTTGGGCTATATTGTGATTGTGGAGTAATTCTCCCTAAAGGGGTGTTAGTCTTGGAGCATAGGGTATTGAATACAGAAGATATTGAACTTCTAGAGAGCTGTTTAATCGACTTAGCTAATTATCATAATAGCGTTGCACAAAATTTTAAGGGTATATATCCTTTAAAGACGTATCGAGAAACACTGGATGATATAAAAAAGCAGGTACGGGAGAATTCAGGATTAGTCTATGGGGTGTTGCTGGATGGATCAGCAATTGGATTTTGTAAAATTAGTTTTGAAGGTAAAAATGGGAAATTAGATTATTTATACGTAAATAAAGAATATCGTGGTGAAGGTTATGGGCGACTTTTAATGGAATGGGCAATGAGTGAATTTCAAAAAAACAAAATACATATGATTGATTTAAAAATTGTTGAAGGAAATCCAATATCAGAGATGTATAAAAAATATGGATTCGAGCCAAGGCTTACCGTTATGACAAAAATTAATAAGGAATGAGCGCAAATACTGCTTCAACTATATGTCTAAAGGCATTGGATAAGAAAAGGAGTTCTGATAATAGATGAGAAAAAACGAGATAATTAATGAAAATTCCAATATAAATATAAGCACTATGCGAATTCTTATGAGGCAATTAGCTGTCGAGGATATTACAGAATTTTACGAAATAGTGAAGAAAAACAGCGTGGGCCAATGGCTTGGAATAGGAAATGGAATGACTTTTGAAGAATCAGAGCAGTACGTCAATAAAATTTTAAAACATTGGAACCAACACAGTTTTGGTGTATGGGCAGTAGTTAATAATTCTACAAAGGAAATTATGGGTCATTGTGGTTTGAGGTACATCGATGACACAAAGGATATAGAGATTATTTACTTGCTTGACCCAAAATTTTGGGGTATGGGATATGCTACAGAAGCAGGAAACGCAGCAATCAAATTTGCTTTTAATTCCCTTAAGATTAATAAACTAGCTGCAAGGGTAAGAACAAATAATTTTAAATCAAAGAAAGTGTTAGTCAAACTTGGATTTCAGTTTATTTATGATAAGGATTATGACGGTCGTAAATTATCATACTATGAATTGTTAAATCAAAATTCCTAATTAATACGAAGGGCGCGTTTATCGAATAACAAAACCCAACCTCCCTTAAAACAATAGAAAAAGATTGGGTTCTTATTGTATTCATTAAATACATATCTACAAAGGAACAACATTATTAAACTCACACTTTTTTTACAAAGGTATTGATAATTTAATGATCTCGTTTGCAACATTAATTGTTGCGATATTGTCAAACAAAAAATAACCACCCTAGGCCTAGCAAGCATTTAGGGTGATTATTTTGACACTCTGATGTGAGCTGCCCCCTTGAAGGGCTATTACACTTAGGCTGAATGGTGTTGACAGCACCGTTCAGTCTTTTTTATTATATGAGCTTCTATATACACTATACCTCATTTTTTGTAATTATAAAACATAAACATTCTTAAGGAAAGCTCTTTATATAACGATAAAGCGTTGAAGGGACGAGTTTTTCCTTTTAACCTGTTATAGTAGAAGAAAGTAAGGTTGAGGTGAAAATATGGACACAGAGACAATCTTAAATAAAGTAAAACAACATACGCCCTCTATCCTTGGAAGCCAGGACTTTTCAAAGTTTGCTATCCTATTGCCACTTGTTGAAAAAGACAATGAATGGCATGTCTTGTTTGAGATTCGTTCGCAAAAGCTGCGAAGGCAGCCAGGGGATATCTGTTTTCCAGGCGGGAAAATTGATCGCCAGGACAAAACGGAAAAAGGCGCAGCCATAAGGGAGACAACAGAAGAATTAGGCATTAACTACGAGAACATTTCTGATGTGTTCCCATTAGATTACATCGTTTCCCCATTTGGCATGATCGTCTATCCATATGCAGGGTTCATAAATGATCACGAATCGATTAAACCAAATCCTGCTGAGGTCGAGGACTTCTTTACGGTTCCACTTTCCTTTTTTTTAAAAACAGAGCCACAAGTGCATAAGGTGAGTTTTGAGGCGAAACCAGAGGAGGACTTCCCGTTTGATCTTATCGTTGGCGGACAGGATTACAATTGGCGAACGAGGCAGATCGACGAATACTTTTACATCTACAAGGATAAAGTGATTTGGGGGTTAACAGGAAAAATCCTTTACCACTTTGTCGAAATGGTGCTCAAAGAGTAATCATCAACAAGTTGTGGTGAGTTCTCCTCAGCTTGAAGATCGCCGGAGAACTCACTGTATGATTAATCTCTAGGTGGCTTCCCTTTGACTATACCTAAATTAATAGCGTTCCACAGGTAGAGGGAAACAATGGAGTTAAAGGGTTCCCACTTTTTATAATGAAAATCTAGGTCAAGAGGTTCGTCTTTCTCCATTTGGTAAAGCCACCTGATCGAATTTTTAATACTTACATCTCCATATGACAAGACATTTAATCTCCCCAACGAAAAAATTAAAAACATCTCCGCCGTCCATCTGCCAATTCCTTTTATATCAGTTAAAGTTTTGATCACTTCCTCATCTTCTAGTAAATGAATACTGGAAAAATCCACTTCATTAGATAGGTGCTTTTCAGTTAATTCCCTTATATATTTTAATTTTGCTCTGGATACACCGACACTTCTTATTTGTTCATCACTTAGACCTTCTAATAACTCTGGTTGCAGGTTAGGCCAAATTTCTTCTAGTCTAGTATTGATGGTATGGGCTGCCTTCAGTGATAACTGCTGGCCAATTATTTGCTTAACGATTGATCGATGATAATCTGTCTTTAAGGGAATATCGATTGTTCCAATAACCTTAATTAAGTTGTTTAACTCTGGATCTATTTGTGACAAGTGTTTAATCCTATCGTCCTCTAATGTGAAATACAGTTTATCCATTGTGATTCTCCTTTAGATAGCAAGTGCTTAGGAATGGCTTCTTTTCGAGACCTAATTTCCATTTAGTTTATTTTTAGGTAAACCGAGCCTTAAGGATCTATCAATCGTTTTGAAGTATCACACTCTTCCTAGTTCATTGTTTTGTTATAACAATTATACAATAGACAGGTCATCTCACACATCCCGAATGCTGTTAAAGGGCGATTTTTCACATTATCTTTTTCGCATCTTTATTTTACATCTTTTTTGGATATCCTATTTATTGGGTGATGATTAATGAAGGCAACTGAATTAGAAACTAAAAAATTCGATAAAGCATTGGACGAAATTCTTGATCTCTTCAATAACCTTGAAAATGATGATCCAATTATTCATTTTGGTGATGATGTTATCGAGAATATTGAGCGTGCCAAGAAAAAGTACGGTGATGAAACGGTTGATGAAAGGATAAACACGGTTGTACGGGAAATGCTATCTTGGCTTGACCTTGAAAGTGTGGATTTGGAAGAGGATGAACAGAAAGGGGAGGAAGAAGATGAGACCTAATTAAAGGAAGCTTTTGATATAAATGCTGCAGGAACTTAAATCTTCGAAGCTATGCTAAACGAAGGGAACACTTCTTTACCACCTGTAGATTCCTAATCTTTTTCCTTAAAAACTATTGCAATGTTATATTTTACGTGATATATTATTCCTTGTCGCCTTAAGAGACGGCAACAAACTAAAAATCTTTAAAAAACATCATGAAAAAGTTATTGACGTAACTTACTCACCATGATATATTAATTAGGTCGCTGTTTTGAAGCGGCGAACAACTTTTGATCTTTGAAAACTGAACGAACCAACCAGTACGTCAAATCATTCTTTCTATTAAATAGAGAGAATTCAAACAAGCACATTCGGTGTGCAAATGAGCAAGTCAAACTTTAACTTTTATGGAGAGTTTGATCCTGGCTCAGGACGAACGCTGGCGGCGTGCCTAATACATGCAAGTCGAGCGCAGGAAGCAGGCGGATCCCCTTCGGGGGTGAAGCCTGTGGAATGAGCGGCGGACGGGTGAGTAACACGTGGGCAACCTGCCTGTAAGATCGGAATAACTCCGGGAAACCGGGGCTAATGCCGGGTAATCCTTTATCTCGCATGAGAGGAAGGTAAAAGATGGCTTCTAGCTATCACTTACAGATGGGCCCGCGGCGCATTAGCTAGTTGGTGAGGTAACGGCTCACCAAGGCGACGATGCGTAGCCGACCTGAGAGGGTGATCGGCCACACTGGGACTGAGACACGGCCCAGACTCCTACGGGAGGCAGCAGTAGGGAATCTTCCGCAATGGACGAAAGTCTGACGGAGCAACGCCGCGTGAACGATGAAGGTCTTCGGATCGTAAAGTTCTGTTGTTAGGGAAGAACATGTACCGTTCAAACAGGGCGGTACCTTGACGGTACCTAACGAGGAAGCCCCGGCTAACTACGTGCCAGCAGCCGCGGTAATACGTAGGGGGCAAGCGTTGTCCGGAATTATTGGGCGTAAAGCGCGCGCAGGCGGTTCCTTAAGTCTGATGTGAAAGCCCACGGCTCAACCGTGGAGGGTCATTGGAAACTGGGGAACTTGAGGACAGAAGAGGAGAGTGGAATTCCACGTGTAGCGGTGAAATGCGTAGATATGTGGAGGAACACCAGTGGCGAAGGCGACTCTCTGGTCTGTTTCTGACGCTGAGGTGCGAAAGCGTGGGTAGCAAACAGGATTAGATACCCTGGTAGTCCACGCCGTAAACGATGAGTGCTAGGTGTTAGGGGGCTTCCACCCCTTAGTGCTGAAGTTAACGCATTAAGCACTCCGCCTGGGGAGTACGGCCGCAAGGCTGAAACTCAAAGGAATTGACGGGGGCCCGCACAAGCGGTGGAGCATGTGGTTTAATTCGAAGCAACGCGAAGAACCTTACCAGGTCTTGACATCCTTGGATCGCCCTAGAGATAGGGTTTTCCCTTCGGGGACCAAGTGACAGGTGGTGCATGGTTGTCGTCAGCTCGTGTCGTGAGATGTTGGGTTAAGTCCCGCAACGAGCGCAACCCCTAATCTTAGTTGCCAGCATTCAGTTGGGCACTCTAAGGTGACTGCCGGTGACAAACCGGAGGAAGGCGGGGATGACGTCAAATCATCATGCCCCTTATGACCTGGGCTACACACGTGCTACAATGGATGGTACAAAGGGCAGCGAAGCCGCGAGGTGTAGCAAATCCCATAAAACCATTCTCAGTTCGGATTGCAGGCTGCAACTCGCCTGCATGAAGCCGGAATCGCTAGTAATCGCGGATCAGCATGCCGCGGTGAATACGTTCCCGGGCCTTGTACACACCGCCCGTCACACCACGAGAGTTGGCAACACCCGAAGTCGGTGAGGTAACACATTATGTGAGCCAGCCGCCGAAGGTGGGGCCAATGATTGGGGTGAAGTCGTAACAAGGTAGCCGTATCGGAAGGTGCGGCTGGATCACCTCCTTTCTAAGGACATATGCAAGGCGACCTCTTTCTCTTTCGAGAAAGTCGGGAAGCTGCCGCATACGGAAGACGTACCTGGTTGGTTGTTCAGTTTTGAGAGATCAAACGATCTTTCAATGTGAACCTTGAAAACTGGATAAGATAATCAGAACGTGACGATCCTCTTTAGATAGAGATCGACACGGGATGACAAGACATCAAACATCAATTTTTTAACGTCTTTTCACGACGACAATAGTTAAGTGAATAAGGGCGCACGGTGGATGCCTTGGTACTAGGAGCCGATGAAGGACGGGACTAACACCGATATGCTTTGGGAAGCCGTAAGTAGGCTGTGCACCGAAGATTTCCGAATGGGGGAACCCCCTGCTCGTAATGGAGCAGGATCCTTTACTGAATACATAGGTAAGGGAAGGCAGACCCGGGGAACTGAAACATCTCATTACCCGGAGGAAGAGAAAGCAAACGCGATTTCCCAAGTAGCGGCGAGCGAAACGGAAACAGCCCAAACCAGAAAGCTTGCTTTCTGGGGTTGTAGGACACTCCTTTGGAGTTACAAAAAAAGAGGATAGATGAATCGATCTGGAACGATCAGCCAGAGCAGGTAAGAGCCCTGTAGTCGACATCTTCTTTTCTCCGGAGTGGATCCTGAGTACGGCGGAACACGAGGAATTCCGTCGGAATCCGGGAGGACCATCTCCCAAGGCTAAATACTCCCTAGTAACCGATAGTGAACCAGTACCGTGAGGGAAAGGTGAAAAGCACCCCGGAAGGGGAGTGAAAGAGATCCTGAAACCGTGCGCCTACAAGTAGTCGGAGCCCATTGATGGGTGACGGCGTGCCTTTTGTAGAATGAACCGGCGAGTTACGACCGTCTGCAAGGTTAAGCTAAAGCAGCGGAGCCGCAGCGAAAGCGAGTCTGAATAGGGCGAAGCAGTAGGCGGTCGTAGACCCGAAACCGTGTGATCTACCCATGTCCAGGGTGAAGGTCAGGTAACACTGACTGGAGGCCCGAACCCACGCAAGTTGAAAATTGCGGGGATGAGGTGTGGGTAGGGGTGAAATGCCAATCGAACACGGAGATAGCTGGTTCTCTCCGAAATAGCTTTAGGGCTAGCCTCAGAATAGAAAGTCTTGGAGGTAGAGCACTGATTGGACGAGGGGCCCCTACCGGGTTACCGAATTCAGTCAAACTCCGAATGCCAACGACTTTGTTCTGGGAGTCAGACCATGGGTGATAAGGTTCATGGTCGAAAGGGAAACAGCCCAGACCGCCAGCTAAGGTCCCCAAGTGTGTGTTAAGTGGAAAAGGATGTGGCGTTGCTTAGACAACCAGGATGTTGGCTTAGAAGCAGCCATCATTGAAAGAGTGCGTAATAGCTCACTGGTCGAGTGACGCTGCGCCGAAAATATACCGGGGCTAAACACACCACCGAAGCTGCGGATTGATCCTTAGGGATCAGTGGTAGGAGAGCGTTCTAAGGGCGGCGAAGTCAG
The DNA here is from genome assembly GCF_022919835.1 of Halobacillus shinanisalinarum. Classification (NCBI taxonomy): domain Bacteria; kingdom Bacillati; phylum Bacillota; class Bacilli; order Caryophanales; family Bacillaceae; genus Halobacillus; species Halobacillus shinanisalinarum. Next base: position 3,447,334 of record NZ_CP095074.1, read on the forward strand.
ACCGTAAGGACTGGTGGAGCGCTTAGAAGTGAGAATGCCGGTATGAGTAGCGAAAAAAGAGTGAGAATCTCTTTCACCGAAAGCCCAAGGTTTCCTGAGGAAGGCTCGTCCTCTCAGGGTTAGTCGGGACCTAAGCCGAGGCCGAAAGGCGTAGGCGATGGCCAACA